>NZ_JBEOXT010000011.1:0-217061 GCF_040296685.1 Streptomyces sp. NPDC002054 | reverse complement strand
TGAACCCGGGCAGCAGGTCCACCGCGTAGCTGCCGCCCGCCGGGGCGCGGTAGAGGAGCAGCAGACCGGCGATGGTGGTGGCCAGACCGACGATGCGCCGGTTCCTAGACCGCCGGGGACGGGTGGAGTTGGTCGGCGAGCCAGGTGGGGATGCCGCCCAGGAGGTGGAACAGGCGGCGGGCCTCCGCACGGAGGCGGGTGGCCTCCGGTTCCGGTTCGGCGTCCGCCAGTGCGGCCAGCGCCGGGGCCGTGCCCACCAGGAAGCCCAGCTCCTCGCGGATCCGCAGGGACTCCGCGAAACCGTGCCTGGCTTCGGCGACTTCGCCGTCCCGCAGGGCCAGCCCGGCCAGATGCCGCCAGGTGAAGGACAGCAGCAGGATGTCCCCGTTGGCCGCCGCCCCCGCATGGGCCCGGCGGTAGGCCGGGCGGGCCGACTGCGGGGCGTCCGCCAGGTGCTCGGCGACCAGGCCGCGGCGGAAGTCCAGCAGCGGCCGGGTCCGCGAGCCGGGGGACAGCAGGGCCGCGGCGCGGCCCAGGGCCGAGCGGGCCTCGTCGGCCCGGTCCCGGATGCCGAGCACCGTCGCCGCGTACGCCAGCTGGCCGCGCTCGCACGCGGCGGCACCCCGCGCATCGTCGTCCCGGGCCACCGCCTCCGCGGTGCGCAGCGCGTCCTCCGCCTCCGCCCAGCCCTGCCCGGTGAACAGGCAGCGCTCCACCAGGAGTGCGGTGCGCTGGACCGCCGGACCGGGGTCGTCCGTGTGCGGTGTCAGCAGCGCCGCCGCGTCGGTCCAACAGCCGCGCGAACGCAGCCGCCATATCGCCCGCTGGAGGGGGTCGTCGCCCCCGGTAGTTCCGGCACCCGACATGGCGGTGTCCGCCACATTGCCCTCCCCAAGCAACCGAGCAGCACGTCATTGAGCCCTGGGGCGAAATGACAGCACGGATCGGCTTGATCGGCCAAGGGGTCGGGTGAACTCTTTCACAAAGTGCGGACATCGCGTCAGGAGTGTCCAGGGATCGGGCAGACCGGGCAGACGCCCCCGGGCCGGGTATCCGCTCAGCTCATCCGCAGTGCCAGGAAGAAGTCGAGCTTGTCCTCCAGCCGCGAAAGATCGCGCGACGTCAACTGCTCGATTCGCCCGACCCGGTAGCGCAGTGTGTTGACGTGCAGGTGCAGCCGGGTCGCGCAGCGGGTCCAGGAGCCGTCGCAGTCCAGGAAGGCCTCCAGGGTGGGGATGAGCTCCGCCCGGTGCCGCCGGTCGTAGTCCCGCAGCGGGTCCAGCAGCCGGGCCGTGAAGGCCCGCCGGACGTCGTCGGGGACGAAGGGCAGCAGCAGGACGTGCGAGGCCAGCTCGTGGTGTCCGGCCGCGCAGACCCGGCCCGGGCGGGCAGCGGCGACCCGGCGGGCGTGCCGGGCCTCCTCCAGGGCGCCCCGCAGGCCCTCGGCGGAGTGCACGGCGGCGCTGACGCCCAGGGTGAGCCGCCCGTCGCCGTCCAGACCGGCGGCCAGCGGCTCCCGTACGGCGGCCAGCAGCGCGTCGGCGTGCAGGGCCGGGTCCGGGGCCTTCTCCTCGGCGTCCGCGGGCAGCGCCGGCAGCGGGACCAGGGCGATGGCCTCGTCCCCGGCGTGTGCGACCGCGATCCGGTCGGAGGGCTCCGGGCCGGACACCGACGGGTCGACCAGGATCTCCTCCAGCAGCGACTGGGCCACCGGGCCGCCGGGGATGTCCCCGCCCTCCCAGTCCACCCGGGCCACCACGACCTGCCAGTGCGGGGCGGCGCCCAGTCCCGGCAGCAGCACCGGGGCGGCCACCCGCAGGCGGGCGGCGATCTCGGCGGGCGGGGCTCCCGTCTGGACCAGCTCCAGGACCTCCTGGGCGAGCCGGCGGCGCACCGTACGGGCGGCATCGCGGCGGTCCCGCTCGACCGCGATCAGCTGGGTGACGCCCTGCAGCAGGTCCAGCCGCTCGGCCGGCCAGTCGCCGGCGTCCGCCTCCACGGCCAGCAGCCAGTCCGAGAGCACGGTCTCCCGCACGTCCCGGCCGCCCGGCCCGGCACCCCGGGCCACGCCTCTGATCGGGAACAGGGAGTAGGTAATACCCTGGATGGAGATCCGGTGCGGGCCCCGGCGGCCGGTCCGGACCGCCGCGAGGTGCTCGCCGGCCAGCGCCGCGCAGATGCCCGGTGCGAGCGGTTCTCCGGCCCCGGCGATCTGCCGGCCCGTGGGGGAGAGCACCCAGGCCCGCAGATCGAGGTCCGTGGTGAGCAGATCGAGTACTACGTCGGGTCCGCCACCCGCGGGACCGGAGGTCATCAGCCGCCGGTGGCGGTCGACCACGGCCGCGAGATCGCCCGCCCGCTCCCCGGAGACCTGCCGCACCACATACTCGGTGATCGTGGCGAATGCAACGTCTTCGTTCACGGCGAACAGCGGCAGACGGTTCCTGAGACAGGCGGAAACCAGGTCGTCCGGGATCGCTCCGAGCTCGGCCTCGCCGGCCGCCAGGCCCGCCACGCCCGCGCCGGCAAGGATTCGTACGAACGGCTCTGAATCGGCCGAATTTCGTCTCCAGGCCAGCCCTGTCAGGACAAGTTCTCCTCCGGAGAGGTATCGGCTGGGATCTCTCAGGTCCGTGGTCATGACCCCGCGGACCGTGCGGTCGAGTTCTTCCTCGCCGCCCAGCAGCCGCAGCCCCAGCGCCTCGGTCTCCAGCAGTGCGCGCAGCCGCATGATGTCGCCGCCGATCTGTCTCGATGTTGCCGTTGGAAATCGGGCAGGTCATCGCATCCTGCCTTTCATACGAATCTACAAGACGGGAGAGGCCGCCAGCCAACTCCTTCATGGTTTCGGTGACTGCACCCGGGGGACGCGCGGCTTGTGTACTGGCTCCACACCGCGTTAACAGCACGTGAACGACCAGTCGAGGGCCTCTTGGCCTCCTGGCTTGAAGTCAACGACACGATGAAGAAGAAGAGAGCCGCACATGGACTTCCTTCGCCCCGCCAGCTGGGAGGAGGCGCTCGCCGCTAAGGCCGAGTTCCCCACAGCTGTGCCGATTGCGGGTGGCACCGACATCATGGTCGAGATCAATTTCGACCACCGCCGTCCGGAATACCTCCTCGACCTCAACCGCATCGAGCTGCTGCGGGAGTGGGAGGTAGGCGAGGAGGTCACCAAGCTGGGCGCCTCCGTTCCGTACACCCAGATCATGGAGAACCTGCGCGAAACGCTGCCGGGTCTCGCGCTCGCCTCGCACACGGTCGCGTCCCCGCAGATCCGCAACCGCGGCGGTGTCGGCGGCAACCTCGGCTGCGCCTCACCCGCCGGTGACTCCCACCCCGCCCTGCTCGCCGCCGGCTGCGAGGTCGAGGTCGAGTCCGTGCGCGGCTCGCGCATGATCCCGATCGACGAGTTCTACACGGGTGTGAAGCGCAACGCGCTGGCCGCCGACGAGCTCATCAAGACCGTCCACATCAAGAACGCCACGGGCCCGCAGCAGTACTCCAAGGTCGGCACCCGCAACGCGATGGTCATCGCGGTCTGCGGCTTCGGCCTCGCGCTGCACCCCGACACCCGCACGGTGCGTACGGGCATCGGCTCGGCCGCCCCGACCCCGCTCCGGGCCAAGGCTGCCGAGGAGTTCCTGAACGCCGCGCTCGAAGAGGGCGGTTTCTGGGAGTCCGGCAAGGTCATCACCCCGTCGATCGCCAAGCAGTTCGGTGAGCTCGCCTCCGGCGCGTGCAACCCGATCGACGACGTCCGTGGCACGGCGAAGTACCGCCGTCACGCGGTCGGCATCCTTGCTCGCCGCCAGCTCGTCTGGACCTGGGAGCAGTACCGCGGCACCAACGGCCGCTCGCTTGAAGGGGCTGCGTAATCATGCGCGTCAATTTCACTGTCAACGGTCGTCCGCAGGAAGCCGACGACGTCTGGGAGGGCGAGTCCCTCCTCTACGTCCTGCGTGAGCGCCTGGGCCTGCCCGGCTCGAAGAACGCCTGTGAGCAGGGCGAGTGCGGTTCCTGCACGGTCCGCCTCGACGGCGTGCCGGTCTGTTCCTGTCTGGTCGCGGCCGGTCAGGTCGAGGGCCGCGACGTCGTGACCGTCGAGGGCCTGGCCGACTTCGCCAAGCAGCGCGAGCAGCACGGCCACGGCGGTGCGTGCGGCACCGGCGGCGGTTGCGGCAGCAAGGGTGTCTCCACGGACGAGGCCAAGCAGTGGTCCGCCAAGGGCACCGACTCCCAGACCGGCGAGGGCGCGGAGCTCTCCAACATCCAGCAGGCGTTCATCGACGCCGGCGCCGTCCAGTGCGGCTTCTGCACCCCGGGTCTGCTGGTCCAGGCGGACGCTCTCCTGGAGGAGAACGCGGACCCGTCCGACCAGGACATCCGTGAGGCCCTGTCCGGCAACCTCTGCCGCTGCACGGGCTACGAGAAGATCCTCGACGCGGTCCGCCTGGCGGCCGCCCGTCAGGGAGAGGCGGTCTGATCATGGCTCAGAACACCCGCACCGTACCCGCCGGCACGCCGACGAACGTCACCCAGAAGCACACCAAGGGCGGCATCGGCGAGAGCACGCTCCGCCCGGACGGCACCCTCAAGGTCACCGGCGAGTTCGCGTACTCCTCGGACATGTGGCACGAGGACATGCTGTGGGGCCAGACCCTGCGCAGCACCGTCGCCCACGCCGAGATCGTCTCCATCGACATCTCCGAGGCCCTGGCCATGCCGGGCGTCTACTCGGTGCTGACGTACGACGACCTGCCGGCCGAGATGAAGAACTACGGCCTCGAGATCCAGGACACCCCGGTTCTCGCCAACGGCCGGGTCCGTCACCACGGTGAGCCGGTCGCCCTCGTGGCCGCCGACCACCCGGAGACCGCCCGCCGCGCCGCGGCCAAGATCAAGATCGACTACAAGGAGCTGCCGCTCGTCACGGACGAGGCCTCCGCCCTCGCCCCCGACGCGCCGCTGATCCACGAGGGCCGCGACGACCACCACATCGGTCACGTCCCGCACCCGAACATCGTGCACCGCCAGCCGATCATCCGCGGCAACGTGGCAGAGGCCCGCAAGCGCGCCGACGTCATCGTCGAGGGCGAGTACACCTTCGGCATGCAGGACCAGGCCTTCCTCGGCCCGGAGTCCGGCCTCGCCGTGCCCGCCGAGGACGGTGGCGTCGACCTCTACGTCGCCACCCAGTGGCTGCACTCGGACCTCAAGCAGATCGCCCCCGTCCTCGGCCTGCCCGAGGAGAAGGTGCGCATGACGCTCTCCGGCGTCGGCGGTGCCTTCGGCGGTCGCGAGGACATCTCGATGCAGATCCACGCATGCCTCCTGGCCCTGGCCACGAACAAGCCGGTCAAGATCGTCTACAACCGTTTCGAGTCCTTCTTCGGGCACGTGCACCGCCACCCGGCGAAGCTCTGGTACGAGCACGGCGCCACCAAGGACGGCAAGATCACGCACATGAAGTGCCGGATCGTGCTGGACGGCGGCGCCTACGCCTCGGCCTCCCCGGCGGTCGTCGGCAACGCCTCCTCCCTCTCGGTGGGCCCGTACGTCGTCGAGGACGTGGACATCGAGGCGATCGCGCTCTACACCAACAACCCGCCCTGCGGCGCGATGCGCGGCTTCGGCGCCGTCCAGGCCTGCTTCGCCTACGAGGCCCAGATGGACAAGCTCGCGGCGAAGCTGGGCATGGACCCGGTCGAGTTCCGCCAGCTGAACGCCATGGAGATGGGCACGATCATGCCCACCGGCCAGGTCGTGGACTCCCCGGCCCCGGTCGCCGAGCTGCTGCGCCGGGTCAAGGCCCGCCCGCTGCCGCCGGAGCGCCAGTGGGAGACGGCCGGCGAGGGCGCGGACGTCCGCGCGCTGCCCGGCGGTCTGTCCAACACCACCCACGGCGAGGGCGTCGTCCGCGGCGTCGGCTACGCGGTCGGCATCAAGAACGTCGGCTTCTCCGAGGGCTTCGACGACTACTCCACCGCCCGGGTGCGCCTGGAGGTCATCAACGGCGAGCCCGTCGCGATGGTCCACACGGCCATGGCGGAGGTCGGCCAGGGCGGTGTCACCGTCCACGCGCAGATCGCCCGTACCGAGCTGGGCGTCACGCAGGTGACCATCCACCCGGCCGACACCCAGGTCGGCTCCGCCGGTTCCACGTCCGCCTCCCGGCAGACGTACATGACCGGTGGCGCGGTGAAGAACACCTGTGAGGCCGTCCGCGAGGCGCTGCTGGAGATGGGCCGCCGCAAGAACGGTTCCTACCACCCGGCCTGGGCCCACGCGGAGCTGCTGCTCGAGGGCGGCAAGGTCGTGACCGACGGCGGCGAGGTCCTCGCGGACATCGCCGACATCCTCGAGGACGAGGCGATCGACCTCGAGCTCGAGTTCCGGCACCGTCCGACCGTCGCGTTCGACCTGGTCACCGGCCAGGGCGACGGCCACGTCCAGTACACCTTCGCCGCGCACCGCGCGGTGGTGGAGGTGGACACCGAGCTGGGCCTTGTCAAGGTCGTGGAGCTGGCCACCGCCCAGGACGTCGGCAAGGCGCTGAACATGCTCTCCGTGGTCGGCCAGATCCAGGGTGGTACCACCCAGGGCCTCGGCGTGGCGGTCATGGAAGAGATCATCGTGGACCCGAAGACCGCGAAGGTGCGCAACCCCTCCTTCACGGACTACCTGATCCCGACCATCCTCGACACCCCGACCATCCCGGTCGACGTCCTGGAGCTCGCCGACCCGAACGCCCCCTACGGTCTGCGCGGTCTCGGCGAAGCCCCCACCCTGTCGTCCACCCCGGCCGTCCTCGCGGCGATCCGGGCGGCGACCGGTCTGGAGCTGAACAAGACCCCGATCCGTCCCGAGGCCCTCACCGGCACCCTCTAGGGACCCAAGCTCTCCGGGCGGTGTGACGCGGGAACGTCACACTTCACGGTCACACCGCCCGGAGTACGAAGTACCGCACCGCTCGCGGATCGCTTCAACCCCCGCAGTACCGCACCAACAGCAGCAACCGAAGTCCCCTTGCTTCGTCTCGGGCCGTCCCCCGGGTCGTGCAGCCAAACGTTCCATCCCAAATCCCGCAGTCTCCAATCCCCAGCGCGGGTGCCCCTTTGAACCTTGGGAGTTAGGCACCATGACCCAGTCGTCTGTGGAGCCCAAGACCACCCCGGAAGACGCCGGCGAAGGCTCGCGTCCCCCGGCCGGAAGGTCTTGGCTCGACCGGTACTTTCACATCACCCACAGAGGATCCAACGTCGGCAACGAGGTTCGTGGCGGTATCACGACCTTCATGGCCATGGCGTACATCCTGCTGCTCAACCCTCTGATCCTCTCGGGTAAGGATGTCGCCGGCGACACTCTGAGCCAGAAGGCTCTCATCACGGCCACCGCCTTCGCGGCTGCCGTGACCACGCTCCTCATGGGCTTCGTCGGCAAGGTGCCGCTGGCTCTGGCCGCCGGTCTCTCCGTCTCCGGTGTGCTCGCCTCGCAGGTCGCCCCCGAGATGACCTGGCCGCAGGCCATGGGCATGTGTGTGCTCTACGGCGCCGTGATCTGTCTCCTGGTCGTCACCGGCCTCCGCGAGATGATCATGAACGCCATCCCGCTCGCGCTCAAGCACGCGATCACCATGGGCATCGGCATGTTCGTCGCCCTGATCGGCCTGGTGAAGGCCGGATTCGTGCACGCGTCCGAGGGTGGCGGCCCCGTCACCCTCGGTCCCGCCGGTGAGCTCGCCGGCTGGCCCGTCCTGCTCTTCTGCGTCACCCTGCTCGGCATCTTCATGCTGCAGGCCCGGAAGGTGCCCGGCGCGATCCTGATCGGCATCGTCGGCGGCACCGTCCTGGCCGTGATCCTCAACGCCGTGGCGGACATCGACGCCAAGGCGTGGCGCAGCGGCCCGCCGGAGCTCAGCGGCTCCGCGGTCTCCTCCCCCGACTTCTCGCTCTTCGGCAAGGTCGAGTTCGGCGGCTGGGGCGACGTCGGTGTGATGACGGTCGGCATGATCGTCTTCACCCTGGTGCTCGCCGGCTTCTTCGACGCGATGGCCACCATCATCGGCGTCGGCACCGAGGCCAAGCTGGCCGACGACAAGGGCCGGATGCCGGGCCTGTCGAAGGCGCTGTTCATCGACGGCGCCGGTGGCGCCATCGGTGGTGTCGCGGGCGGCTCCGGCCAGACCGTGTTCGTCGAGTCCGCGACCGGTGTCGGCGAGGGTGCCCGTACCGGCCTCGCCTCGGTCGTCACCGGCCTCTTCTTCGCCGCCTGCATCTTCTTCACCCCGATCACGCAGATCGTCCCGGGTGAGGTCGCCTCGGCCGCCCTGGTGGTCATCGGCGCGATGATGATGCAGAACGCCCGCCACGTGGACTGGTCCGACAGCGCGACCGCGATCCCGGTCTTCCTGACCATGGTGATCATGCCGTTCACCTACCAGATCACGGCCGGCGTCGCCGCCGGTGTGATCGCCTACGTCGCCATCAAGATCGCTCAGGGCAAGGCCCGCGAGATCGGCGGCTTCATGTGGGCGCTGACCGGAATCTTCCTGGTCTTCTACGCCCTGCACCCGATCGAGGGCTGGCTCGGGGTCAACTGATCCCACCGGTACTGATCACCAGGACCCGCACCCCCCACGCATCCGATACTGGAAACCCGAACCTCGTCAGGAGGCCGTAATGCTGGACATCGCCGAAGAGCTGAACCGGTGGGTCGAGCAGGGACGTGACTTCGCCGTGGCCACCGTGGTGGCGGTCGGCGGGAGCGCCCCGCGGCAGCCCGGGGCCGCGCTCGCCGTCGACGGAGAGGGCGAGGCCATCGGCTCGGTGTCCGGTGGATGCGTGGAGGGTGCGGTCTACGAGCTGTGCCGGCAGGCCATCGAGGACGGCGAGACCGTCCTGGAGCGCTTCGGCTACAGCGACGAGGATGCCTTCGCCGTGGGTCTGACCTGCGGCGGAATCATAGACATCCTGGTCACCCCGGTGCTCGCCGGCTCCCCGGAGCGGGCGGTGTTCGAGGCCGCGCTGGCCGCCGCGGCGGCGGGCGAGCCCGCGGCCGTGGCCCGGCTGGCCGCCGGACCGGCCGAGCTGATGGGCCGCGCCGTGCTTGTCCGTACGGAGGGCCCGTACGAGGGTGGATTCGGCGGGCACCCGGAGCTCGACCGGACCATCGCCGAGGAAGCCCGCGCCATGCTGGACGCGGGCAGGACCGGTGTCCTGGAGATCGGCGCGGACGGCCGGCTCTGCGGAGAGCCGCTGAAGGTGCTGGTCGAGTCCAGCGTCCCGGCCCCGCGCATGATCGTCTTCGGTGCCATCGACTTCGCCTCCGCCCTGGTGCGGATCGGCAAGTTCCTCGGCTATCACGTAACCCTCTGCGATGCCCGGCCCGTGTTCGCGACGGCGGCCCGCTTCCCCGAGGCCGACGAGATCGTCGTGGACTGGCCGCACCGCTACCTGGAGTCCACCGAGGTGGACGGGCGGACCGTGCTCTGCGTGCTCACGCACGACGCCAAGTTCGACGTACCGCTCCTCGAAACGGCCCTCCGGCTGCCCGTCGCGTACGTCGGCGCGATGGGCTCCCGCAGGACCCACGAGGACCGCAACAAGCGGCTGCGCGAGGTCGGCATCACCGAGCTGGAGCTTGCCCGGCTGCGCTCCCCGATCGGCCTGGACCTCGGCGCCCGCTCCCCGGAGGAGACCGCCCTGTCCATCGCCGCCGAGATCGTCGCCAACCGACGCGGCGGCTCCGGAGCCGCCCTCACCGGCGCGCACACCCCGATCCACCACGACGGCAGCGACGGGGTGGCGGGCCGCATCGGCGTCGTCGCTTGAACCCAGCTGTGAAAACAACAAGGCCGCAACCCTGAGGGTTGCGGCCTTTGGTCATCCCGTCTATTTTACCCGCCGGTAACACTCCTTCCTCCCAACGGAGTTGACCGGATGTCTCGAGTTCCCCTGCGAGCCGCCGCTGCGCTGGCCGCGGCTGCACTGCTCACCGCGCTCACCCCGGCGGAGGCCGACACCCCGCCGGCGGAGCTGCGCGAGGTGCTGTTCGTCGGCAACAACTGGGAGGGCACCGCCGATGTCCTCGCCTCCACCGGCGACCTCGCCCGCATCGGCCGGATCAACGTGATCCCAGACAAGGCCGAACGGCTCCGGGAGATCCACCTCAACCCGGTCAAGCTCGCCTACTTCCTCGGCATCCGCACCACCGCGGGGGAGGGCCACGACCAGTTCGTGGACGACATGTACACCACCCCGGACGGCTCGGCGGTGGTCGTCTCCCGCCCCAGCTTCGCCGACGTGGTCTCCCTGGACCTCGCCTCCGGCCGCATCAACTGGCGCTTCCCGGTCTCCGGCTACCGCTCCGACCACATGGCGGTCTCCCCGGACGGGACCAAGGTCGCGGTCTCCGCCTCCACCTCCAACACCGTGCACGTGCTGGACATCGGCACCGGCCGGCAGATCGGCTCCTTCGGGACCGGCGACAAACCGCACGAGAACACCTTCTCCCGCGACGGCCGGCTGCTGTGGAACAGCTCGATCGGCGAGGTCAACACCGCCTTGGACGCGCCCTGGCTGGACTGGACGAAGGGCGACCGCCGGATCACTGTGGTGGACACGCAGACCTTCCGCACCGTGCGGGTCATCGATATGCGGGAGCGGCTGGACGCCTTCGGCCGCTCCGACCTCTCCGACTCGGTCCGGCCGAACGCCTTCAGCCCGGACGAGTCGAAGCTCTACTTCCAGGTGTCGTTCTTCAACGGCTTCCTTGAGTACGACATCGCCACCGACCGGATCACCCGGCTCAAGGCGCTCCCGGAGAACCCCGCCACCAGCAAGGACCGCACCACCTGGGTCAACGACTCCCGGCACCACGGCATGTCCATGAGCCCTGACGGCAGCAAGCTCTGCATCGCCGGGACCATGGACGACTACGCCACCGTGGTGGACCGGGCCACCCTGGCCGAAGGCCCGCTGGTCCCGGTGTCCAAGCCGTACTGGGCGACGGTCAGCGGCGACGGGACGGCCTGCGTGGTGTCGGAGAGCGGCTCGGACCGGGTCACCGCCATCGACTTCGCCACCGGCACCAAGCGGGTGTCCGTGCCGGTCGGCGACCATCCGCAGCGGGTCCGCCTCGGCAAGGTCCCGCTCTCCTGGACCGGTCCGGCCGCCTGACCGGTCCGGCTGCCTGAGGCGTCCGGGCACCTGACCGTCCGGGCGCCTCAGGCCAGGCCCAGGCCCAGGTTGGCGAGCAGCTCGCGGATCGCCTGGAGAGCCGGGGCACCCACGGTCCCGGCCAGCACCGCGATGCCCGAGAGGGTGCCGAGCACCTGCCGCAGCCGCCCGGTCTCGACCTCCTGGCCGTCGCAGAGGACGGCTCGGCCGACGGGTCAGCCGCCGGAGTACGCGAGCTTCGTGGCTGACATGCCGAAGGTGGTGGACCAGGTGCCCGGGGGCGTTCCGGTGGGGGTCGGGTGCAGGTCCTCGGGGCGGTAGCGGCGTACCGTGCGGTGCCAGTTGAGGATGCCGACCAGCCAGTCCCGGAGTTCCGCCACATAGGCGTCCAGGCCGGCCCGGGCCTCCCGGTCCAGCTGCCAGTCCTCGTACAGCACCGGCAGCTGGGTTGCGACGATGTGCTCGAACTCCTGGATGCGCCGGGTCATCAGCTCATGGCAGATGTGCAGGGCCTCCGGGTAGCCGATGTCGAAGAAGTTGCGGGTGACGAGGATGTGGTTGTGCAGCTCGCCCTCGACCTCGATCTCCTTCTGGTAGGAGAAGATGTCGTTCATCAGGCAGGCGGTGTCCGCCGCCGCGCTCTCCAGTGAACGGATCACCCCGGAGGCGTAGATCTCCTCCGGGATGCCCCGGCCCGCCAGGCCCAGCCGGCACAGGTACATGGTGAGCTCGCTGCCGAAGGTGTGCCGGCGCATCTCCGCGTAGTCCACCGGGTCCGGGATCCGGTGGGCGGCGGCGTTGTCCACCTCCCACACCCAGCTCTCCAGCATGGTGGTCAGGCAGGTGCGGAACTCCGCCCGGTGCTCGGCCGCCATGCCCGTGGTCGTCCGGACCCACAGGTCGGCCAGGGCCCGCTCCAGGGCGGTGTGCGGCTCCGGCTGCTCCGCATGGTCCACCGGGATCATCGAGATCAGCCGGGCCGTGGCCGCCTTGGCCGCGGCGAGGTTCCCGGTCTGGGCGAATGCCACCGGGTAGTAGTCGTCCCCGTACGTGCCCCAGGTCAGCCAGCAGGCGTTGAGGAACAGCTGCTCGGGGGTGGCGTCCGGGTCGATGCCCGCCGAGCACAGCGCGAAGTCGAAGCCGCGCAGCTTGCGTTCGTCCCAGATCGCGGAGGCCGGGTCGCCGGGATCGGCGTCCAGCAGGCCCATCCGCCGGGACCAGGCCACCGACTCCTCCCGGGCGTACCGGTGGTGCGGGCTGAGCGTCAGCTCGAACGGCAGGTGGATCTCCGGGATCACCGACGGGCCGGTCTTCTCGAACGGCACATGGGTGAAGGACCGGTGGCGCAGTTCGCTCGCGCGCGGTGCGAACAGGGACCGGATGTCGAGCGCGGTGGTGCCCAGCCCGGTCGGCAGGAACGGCAGGGTGACGGCCGCGGTGGTCCTGGCCTCCTGGTTCATATAGCGGCTGGAGACCATGTGCCATGCGTGGCCGCCGGACTGCCAGTCCTGCAGGCCCTTGGCGTAGGCGACGACGGCCGCCGCCTCGGCCGGGTCCAGCCCTCGGTCGACGATCAGCTGGGGGACCTCGGTGAGCACGGTGTGCTCGAACTGCTGGAGCCGGGAGGTGAGCAGGTCGTTGGAGGTGTCGGCGGCCTCCTGGGTGGTGCAGCCGAGGAAGGTCTCCAGGACCAGGACGGCGTTGGAGAGCTCGCCCTCGTCGGCCACCTCCCGCTGGTAGGAGAAGATGTCGTTCCTGATGTGCACGGCGTCCGCGAAGGCGTCCCGCAACACCCCCAGCGGACGGGAGTGCGCGATCCGGGCCGGGACCTCCGCCGACACATATTCGATCAGGCCCGCCGACCAGGGGGCGCCGCCCACCTTGCGGCGCATCTCGATGTACTCGAGGGGGTTGGCGATCCGCCCCATGTTGATGTTGGCGAGTTCCCACATGGACTCGTTGAGCAGGTTCCGCGTGCTCTCGGAGAACCCTTCCCGCCAGTCCGCCGACATCGCCGGGACGGTCCGCGCCCACAGATCGGCGAGCCCGGCCTCCACCGGATTGGTGGCCTCGGGGAACCCCTGGGCCAAGTCCATCGGCATGAAGGCGGCCAGCCGCTCCAGGTAGTCCCGGGCGCCCTCCCGGTCCTGGGTGCGCTTGTACATCTCCAGGAAGTGGTCGTCGAAGAAGAACACCCACACGTACCAGTCGGTGACCAGGTCCAGGGCGTCGCTGTCGCAGTCGGGATGGGTGTGCGAGCAGAGCAGCGCGTAGTCGTGCGACTCGAGGTCGCTCGCCTCCCAGACCCCGGAACCCTCCAGCATGCCCAGAGCGCGGGCCCATTGCCTGGTGTGGGCTCTCGCGGTCTCCAGATGGGGGTTCAGTCGTGCCGGATAGGGCACGTAGAAATCCGGCAGTCGGAACGGCTGGGTCACGGCAGGATCGGCCTTTCTCTACATCGTCACGCGGTACGGGGGACCGGTCGGACCGGTCCCCCGCACGAGATCAGCAGGGCACTACCCCTGCTTCCCCCTGGACAAGGGGGAGTTCACCGCTTCAGGTGACGGACGGGTCGTTCCGCGGCGCGGTGCCCTGCCGCGGGATAGCGGGGCCGCCGGTGACGCCGGGGCCGCCGGGGACCGTCTCCCCGTACTGCTCGGCCTGCATCCGGAACATCGCCGCGTACCGGCCGCCGAGCTCCAGCAGCTCCTGGTGGCTGCCCTGTTCGACAAGCCGGCCCTCGTGCAGTACGTAGATCACATCGGCGTACCGGACCCCGGACATCCGGTGGGTGACCAGGACCACCGCGCGCTGCGGCCCGGCCAGGCCGCGGATGCTGTCGAAGGCGGCGATCTCCGCCTGCGGGTCCAGCGCCGAGGTGGGTTCGTCGACCACGATCACCTGGGCGTCCCGGTAGCGGGTGCGGGCCAGGCCGAACTTCTGCCACTGGCCGCCGGAGAGCTCGGAGGCGCCCCGGAACACCCGGGCCAGCAGGGTCTCGTAGCCGTGCGGCAGTTTCCGTACGAGCCCGTCGGCCCCCGCGTACCGGGCCGCCGCGACCACCGCGGCTGCGCAGTCCACCCCCTCCTCGGCCTGCGGACGGCCGATGGCGATGTTCGTCCGGGCGGTGACCGGCCAGCGCTCGAAGTCCTGGGTGAGCAGCGCCACCCGGTCGAAAACCTGCTCGCGGTCGGCCTCCGCCAGGTCCACCCCGTCCCAGCCGATCCGGCCGCTGTCCGGCAGGTGCAGCCCGGCCAGCAGTTTCACCAGGGTGGACTTGCCGGAGCCGTTCTCGCCGACCAGGGCGACCACCCGGCCCGCCTCGACGGTCAGCGAGACCCCGCTGAGGGCCGGCTCCTCCCGGTCGGGGTAGCGGAAGGCTACGTCGGTCAGCCGGATTGCCCCGAACCGCTCGGGCAGCGCCCGACCGCCGGACGGGATGGCCCGCTGCTCGGCCTCGGCGACGAACCGCTCCAGGTCCCGGACGTACAGGGACTCCTCGTGCAGGGTGTTCGTACTGGAAACCAGCGCGCCGAGTCCGGCCGAGCCGCTGCGCACCGCGAGCACCGCGGTGCCGGCCACGGCCAGGTCCATCCGGCCGGAGACGATCAGCGCGCCCATCGCGGCATAGGTGACCAGTGCGGCGGCGCCGGACAGGGCGGCGGCGAGCAGTTCGGTGCCGGCCTTGTCCCGGGCCAGCCGGGTGGCCTCGGTCTCGGCGTGCTCGCCCATCTTGCGGTAGTGGCCCAGCAGGTAGCGGCCGACCCCGTGCACCCGCACCTCGGCGGCGGAGGTCCGGGAGATCAGCAGCTGTCCGATGAGCCGGGCCGCCCGGACGTGCTCGACCCAGCTCATCACCGAGAGGTAGCGGCGCTGTGCCACCCGCATCGCGCCCCAGCCGCGCGGGGCGGCGATCAGCAGCAGCATCGGCAGCATGGCGGGGTGCAGCACGGTGAGCACCCCGGCCGCGGCGACCAGCGAGATCAGCGCGTTCAGGGTGGCCACACAGGCGCCGATGGTGCGGCGGGCGGCCGGCGGGCCCCACTGCGCGCTGTCGAGCAGCCGCCGGAACTCGCCGTCCTCGATGGCTTCGAGCTCGACCCGGACCGCGGCGTGCAGGTACCGCTCGTGGGCGGCCCGCTCCACCTTCGGCTCCAGCCGTCCGGCGGCGGCCGTGGACCAGGAGGCCAGTACGGCGCCCAGTACGGCGATCAGCGCGCCCAGCGCCAGCGCGGGCAGCGCGGCGTGCAGCCGCTCGGCGGCGGTGCCGGTGCCGAGCAGCCGGCCGAGGACGGCGTTCACCACCAGGAGCCCGAGGGCGGAGGTCACGCCCTGCCCGGCCTCGGCGGCGGCCACCGTGAACAGGGCGGGCCGGTCGGCGGACCGGGCCAGCCGGAGGGTGCCGCCGACCATCCTGGGCATGGCGCGCAGGGTGTCGATCAGGCGGGCGTCCAGCTGGGCGTACTCGTACTCGGCCCAGCCCGCGTCGTAGCGCAGCGGTCCGCCGAAGAGCTGGCGCTCGCTGTCGGAGACGGTGCCCTCGCTCACAACGGGGCGCTTGAGCAGCCTCATCCGCGGCCACCCCCGTCCGGGTCCTGGTCGAACAGCACATGAACATGCACGGATCGCATGGTTCCTCCCGAGGGTGGTGCGGCGGGTGACTGACGCCGGAAGAACGTGGCTGTTCAGAGCGGCGTCACGGGCGCGGGGGAGCGAAGAGTCGTACGTGTTTACGAGGCGGGGGCCGGAGCCAAGGGGCGGCCGGAGAGTCGGCCGTGATCCGGCGTTCGAACCACCCGGAAGGGGTCGACGCCTCCCTTCGAGGGATTGCGCACTGGATAGGGTGGGCGGGTCATCGGACCACGAACGAGTACCAGAGGAGCAGCCGTGAGCGAGCCGGCGTCCATCGCCCTGCAGCAGCAGATCGCCCGGGACCTGGAGGTCGCCGAGACCTTCGACGCCGAGCGGGAGATCGAGCGCCGGGTGGCCTTCCTCGCCGAGCGGCTCACCTCCACCGGGCTGCGGGCGCTGGTGCTCGGCATCAGCGGCGGGGTGGACTCCACCACCGCCGGGCGGCTGTGCCAGCTGGCCGTGGAGCGGGTCCGGGCGGCCGGCCACGAGGCCCGCTTCCATGCGATGCGGCTGCCGTACGGAGTCCAGGCCGACGAGCGGGACGCGCAGCTGGCGCTGTCCTTCATCCGCGCCGACGACGTCCTCACCGTGGACGTGAAGCCGGCGAGTGATGCGGCGCTGGAGGCCGCGCTGGCCGCCGGGGTCGTCTTCCGGGACGCCCACCACCAGGACTTCGTCCAGGGCAACATCAAGGCACGGCAGCGCATGATCGCCCAGTACGCGGTGGCCGGCGCCCATGACGGCCTGGTCGTCGGCACCGACCACGCGGCCGAGGCGGTCTCCGGCTTCTTCACCAAGTTCGGCGACGGGGCCGCCGACCTGGTCCCGCTGACCGGGCTGACCAAGCGCCGGGTGCGGGCCGTCGCGGATGCCCTGGGGGCCCCGGCCGAGCTGGTCTGGAAGACCCCGACCGCCGACCTGGAGACCCTCGACCCGGGCAAGGCCGACGAGGACGCGCTGGGTGTCACCTACGACGACATCGACGACTTCCTCGAGGGCAAGCCGGTCGACGAGCGGGCCTTCGGGATCATCGTCCGCCGCTACCGCCTCACCGAGCACAAGCGGCAGCTGCCCGTCGCGCCGTAGCGCCCGCGCTGGAAAACTGGGGCCCCTGCTGTCCGCACTGGTCGGCTGTGCGGAGGGCGCCCTGCTGCTCGCCGCCGGGGAGACCGCCCGGGCCCAGGCGGTGCTGCCCCCGGCCGCCGCCGCGTTCCGCGCCCTGGGCATGCCGTACGAGGCGGCCCGGGCCCGCATGCTGCTCGGCCTGGCCTGCCGGGCGGCGGGCGACGAGGTGACCGCCCGGCTGGAACTCGGAGCCGCCGCAGAGGTGTTCCGGGAGCTCGGGGCGGGCCCGGACCTCCTGCGCACCGGCGACCCGGCCCCGGGCGCGGCCGGGCAGGACGTGGCCGGGCTGCTCACGCCCCGGGAACGCGAGGTTCCTGAGCGAGAAGACCGTGGCCCGGCACCTGGGCAGCATCTTCGCCAAGCTGGGTGTGGGCTCCCGCTCGGCGGCAACCGCCTACGCGTACAAGCACGGCCTGGTCTGACGGCTCCCGTCGCGGCGGGCCGGCCGGCCGGTCAGGACAGCGGGGTGCGGTGCAGGGAGATGAGCAGCCGCCACACCCGCTGCGCGATCAGGTCCGGGCCCGCCTCGATCAGCCCGTGCAGCCAGTCGGCCAGCACCCCGGCGAAGGCCGCGGCCACCGCCGAGCCGATCAACTCGGGTTCCGGGGCCCCGGCCAGGGTGCGCTCGGCGATGCTGCGGGCCCGCAGGTCCCGGTGCAGGACCAGCCCCAGCGGGCCGCCGCCGCCCGGGCGCAGCAGTTCGCGGTAGAGGGCGGCGTGCGGGGCGAGGCCTTCGAAGAAGGCGCGCAGGGCGGGCGGCGGGGCGGCCGGGTCCGGGATGCCGCGCCAGGCGTGCAGGGCGTCCACCGCCTCCCGGACCACATCGGCGCAGGCGTCGACGGCGAGCTCTTCCAGGCCGGAGTAGTGGACGTAGAAGGTGGCCCGGCCGACCCCGGCCCGGCGCACCAGCGCCGCGACCCCGACCGAGGCGAGGGGCCGCTCCGCGCACTCCGCCAGCAGGGCTTGGCGCAGCGCCGCCCGGGTCCGGGCGGCGCGCGGGTCCCCGGGCCCGCCCGTCACCGGCCGGCCACCAGCACGGCGGCGAGGGCCAGCGCCCCGGGCAGGGCCTGGGCGGCCAGGATGCGGCGGTTGGCGGTGAGGCCGCCGTACACCCCGGCGATCACGACGCAGGCGAGGAAGAACACCTGCACCCGGAAGCCGGTCGGGTCCGCCGCGATCAGACCCCAGACCAGGCCGGCGGCCAGGAAGCCGTTGTAGAGGCCCTGGTTCGCGGCGAGCGGGGCGGTGGCCCGGGCGAGTTCGGCGTCGAAGCCGGAGAGGTCCCGCCCCGGCTTCTTCTCCCACAGGAACATCTCCAGGACCAGGAAGTAGGTGTGCAGGGCGGCCACCAGGCCGACCAGGATCTGGGCTGTGACATGCATGGGCGGGCACTCTCCCGGCTCGTCGGATTTCCTGGACAGGCGTCCACTATAGCTGGACATCTGTCCAGGAAGTAACCGGGGCGGGCCCGCTGCGCCGGTGCGCCGACCGCGATGCTGCTGGCCCGCCGCGGCTACCGGGCCCTCCTCGTGGACCGGGCCGGCTTCCCCAGCGACACGCTCTCCACCCACATCGTCCATCCGCCCGGCCTGACCGCCCTGCGGCGGTGGGGGCTGCTGGACCGGGTGGTGGCCACCGGCTGCCCGCTGATCACCACGTACTCCTTCGATCTCGGGCCCTTCGTCCTCAGCGGCTCGCCCGCGGGGGAGGGGGGAGGTGCGCGAGCGGTTCACCGTCGAGGACCTGGTCACCGGGGGCGACGCCGTGACCGGCATCCGCGGCCACGGCCATGCCGGCCGCGCCCAAGCTCCAGTGCGCCTACTACGCATACTGGGCGGACCTCCCGATGGACGGCCGGTACGAGGCCTACATGGTCGGGGACCGGGCCTTCGCCGCCTGGCCCACCAACGACGGCCTCACCGTGGTGATCGGCGCGCTCCCGATGCGGGACTTCGCCGCCAACCGGGCCGACATCGAGGGCGGTTACCTGGCCACGATCGCCCGGGTCCCGGCCTTCGCCGAACGGACTGCGTCGGCCACCCGTACCGGCCGGCTCGTGGGCACCGCCGTGCCCAACTACTTCCGCGTCCCCTACGGACCGGGCTGGGCCCTGGTCGGAGACGCCGGCTACCTCAAGGACTTCATCACCGGGCACGGCATCCAGGACGCCATGGACGGATTCGCCCGGGTGAACGCCGGCCTCACCACGCCCGGGGAGTTCTTCTCCGACCCCCGGCTGACCGGCGTGCCGCGGCCGGCCGGGTGACCGGCCGGCCGCGGTGCGCGGCGGCTGCGGCGGTTATTCCGCCTCGCCCTCCAGGCTGCCCTCGGTGTCCAGATACACCTGGCGCAGGGACTCCAGGATCTGCGGGTCCGGCTTCTCCCACAGGCCGCGGGACTCGGCCTCCAGCAGCCGCTCCGCGATCCCGTGCAGGGCCCAGGGGTTGGCCTCCTTCAGGAAGGCCTGGTTCTGCGGGTCCAGTACGTACGTCTCGGTCAGCTTGTCGTACATCCAGTCCGCGACCACGCCCGTCGTGGCGTCGTACCCGAACAGGTAGTCCACCGTCGCGGCCAGCTCGAAGGCGCCCTTGTAGCCGTGGCGGCGCATCGCCTCGATCCACTTGGGGTTGACCACCCGGGCCCGGAACACGCGCGAGGTCTCCTCGACCAGCGTGCGGGTCCGGACCGTCTCCGGGCGGGTCGAGTCGCCGATGTACGCCTCCGGGGCGGTGCCCCGCAGCGCGCGCACCGTGGCCACCATGCCGCCGTGGTACTGGAAGTAGTCGTCGGAGTCGGCGATGTCGTGCTCGCGGGTGTCCGTGTTCTTCGCCGCCACCGTGATCCGCTTGTATGCGGTCTCCATCTCGGCGCGGGCCGGACGGCCCTCCAGCCCGCGGCCGTACGCATAGCCGCCCCACACCGTGTACACCTCGGCGAGGTCGGCGTCGGTGCGCCAGTCGCGGCTGTCGATCAGCTGGAGGATGCCCGCGCCGTAGGTGCCGGGGCGGGAGCCGAAGATACGGGTGGTGGCGCGGCGCTCGTCGCCGTGCTCGGCCAGGTCCGCCTGGGCGTGCGCCCGGACGAAATTGTCCGAAGCCGGCTCGTCCAGCGAGGCGGCCAGCCGTACCGCATCGTCCAGCAGGCCGATGACGTGCGGGAAGGCGTCCCGGAAGAAGCCCGAGATGCGCAGGGTGACGTCGACGCGCGGGCGGCCCAGCTCGTCGAGGGGGATCGGCTCCAGGCCGGTGACGCGGCGGGAGGCCTCGTCCCACACCGGGCGGATGCCCAGCAGGGCGAGGGCCTCGGCGACGTCGTCGCCCGCCGTCCGCATCGCGCTCGTACCCCAGAGGGAGAGGCCGACGGAGGCCGGCCAGTCGCCGTTGTCGGTGCGGTAGCGGGTGAGCAGGGAGTCGGCGAGGGCCTGGCCGGTCTCCCAGGCGAGCCGGGAGGGCACCGCCTTGGGGTCGACGGAGTAGAAGTTCCGGCCGGTCGGCAGGACGTTGACCAGACCGCGCAGCGGGGAGCCGGACGGGCCGGCCGGCACGAAACCGCCGTTCAGGGCGTGCACGGCGTGGGTCAGCTCGTCGGTGGTGGCCGCCAGCCGCGGCACCACCTCGCGGGCCGCGAACTGCAGGACGTCGGCCACGGCGCGGGAGTGCCCCGCCGCGACCTCGTCCACCGCGGCCGGGTTCCAGTCCGCGTCCTCCATCGCCTGGACCAGGGCCCGGGCCTGCTCCTCGGCCTGGTCGGCGGAGGTGCGGGTGGCCGCGGACTCGTCGAGGCCGAGGGCCTCGCGCAGACCCGGCAGGGCCGTCGTACCGCCCCAGATCTGACGGGCCCGCAGGATGGCGAGGACCAGGTTGACCCGTTCCGGCCCGGCAGGGGCGCCGCCCAGCACGTGCAGTCCGTCGCGGATCTGGGCGTCCTTGACCTCGCACAGCCAGCCGTCGACGTGCAGCAGGAAGTCGTCGAAGCCCTCGTCGTCCGGGCGCTCCTCGAGACCGAGGTCGTGGTGCAGCTTCGCGGCCTGGATCAGCGTCCAGATCTGGGCGCGGATCGCCGGGAGCTTCGCCGGGTCCATGGAGGAGATCTGGGCGTATTCGTCCAGGTGCTGCTCCAGGCGCGCGATGTCCCCGTAGGAGTCGGCGCGGGCCATCGGCGGCACCAGGTGGTCGACCAGGGTGGCGTGCACCCGGCGCTTGGCCTGGGTGCCCTCGCCCGGGTCGTTGACCAGGAACGGGTAGACCAGGGGGAGGTCACCGAGGGCGGCGTCGGGCGCGCAGGCCGCGGACAGGCCGGCGTTCTTGCCGGGCAGCCACTCCAGGTTGCCGTGCTTGCCCAGGTGGATCATCGCGTCGGCACCGAAACCGCCGTCGGTCGCCGCCGCCTGGATCCACCGGTAGGCGGCCAGGTAGTGGTGCGAGGGCGGCAGGTCCGGGTCGTGGTAGATCGCGATCGGGTTCTCGCCGAAGCCGCGCGGCGGCTGGATGAGGATCAGCAGGTTCCCGCGCCGGATGGCGGCCAGGACGATGTCGCCCTCGGGGTTGCGGGAGCGGTCCAGGAACATCTCGCCGGGCGCCGGACCCCAGTGCTGCTCGACCTCCTCGCGCAGTTCGGCGGGCAGCTGTCCGTACCAGCGCCGGTAGTCGGCGGCCGGGATGCGGACCGGGTTGCGGGCCAGCTGCTCCTCGGTGAGCCAGTCCTGGTCGTGGCCGCCGGCCTCGATCAGGGCGCGGATCAGCTCGTCGCCGTCCCCGGAGACCAGGCCGGGGATCTCCTCCGCCGGCCCGAAGTCGTAGCCCTCCTCGATCAGCCGGCGCAGCAGCGCCACGGCCGAGGCCGGGGTGTCCAGGCCGACCGCGTTGCCGATCCGCGAGTGCTTCGTCGGGTACGCCGACAGCACCAGGGCGATCTTCTTGGCGGCGTTCGGGGTGTGCCGCAGCCGGGCGTGGCGTACGGCGATCCCGGCGACCCGGGCGGCCCGCTCGGGGTCGGCGACGTACGCGGGGAGGCCGTCGGCGTCGATCTCCTTGAAGGAGAACGGCACGGTGATCAGCCGGCCGTCGAACTCGGGCACGGCGACCTGGCTGGCGGCGTCCAGCGGGGACAGCCCCTCGTCGTTCTCCTCCCAGGTGCTGCGCGAGGAGGTCAGGCACAGGGCCTGGAGGATCGGCACGTCGAGCGCGGCCAGCGCACCCGCGTCCCAGGATTCGTCGTCCCCGCCGGCCGAGGCTTCGGCCGGCCGGGTACCGCCGGCCGCCAGGACGGTGGTCACGATCGCGTCGACGCCCGCCAGCTCGCGCAGCAGCTCCGGCTCGGGGCTGCGCAGCGAGGACACGAACAGCGGGGCGGGCGTGCCGCCGGCCTCCACGATGGCATCGCACAGGGCGTGCACGAAGGCGGTGTTGCCGCTCATCTGGTGGGCGCGGTAGTAGAGCACCGCGATCCGCGGGCCGTACGGGCGGACCGCGTTCCGCTCCAGCTGCCCCCAGGTCGGCGCGGGGGCGGGCGGCTCGAAACCGTGGCCGGTCAGCAGCACGGTGTCGGACAGGAACCGGGCCAGCTGCTCCAGGTTGGCCGGCCCGCCGTGCGCGAGGTAGGCGTGCGCCTCGGCGGCGATGCCGATCGGGACGGTGGAGGCCTCCATCAGCTGGGCGTCCGGGGCCTGTTCGCCGGTCAGCACGACCACCGGACGGGTCTGGTCGGCCGCCAGCAGCAGGTCGAGCCCGTCCTGCCAGGCCCGCAGACCGCCGAGCAGGCGTACGACGACCAGCTCCACGCCGTCCAGCAGCTGCGGCAGATCGTCCAGGGGGAGCCGGGAAGGGTTCGCGAACCGGTACGGAACAGGTCCGTCCGCGGCGGCGCGAGCGCTGAGCAGATCGGTGTCGGAGGTCGACAACAGCAGGATCATGCGGCGGCAGGCCTTCCTCGGGGTTTCCGCGCCCCGGGCAGTGCGGACGGCGGGAGTTCCTGACTCATCCGGAACAGCCGTCACCGGCTGCCACCGGACTCACAGTGGCGGGACCGCGCCGGATTCGCACCGGGCTTCCTCCCATGTCGCCGTCCTCGGCGAAGGCGGGCCAGTCGGCCCGCCGACCTGCATCCTAAGGGCCGGTCGCGCCCGGCGGGGAGGGGGGCTTACCGGTGGCCGGGCGCACGGCCCGGACGCCCGTGCGCCGGGGTGCGGGGCGGGGGGTGGTGTCGGGGCCGGGGCCCGGCCCGGGGTGGTGACGGCCACAGGCCGGGGCTCGACAATCGTGGGTATGCTCGCCGCCATGCCACCGCCCCGCTCCGCAGCGTCACCGGACGAACCCGTCATACGGGACCGCGGCGACGCCTGCCCGGGCGCGCTGCGGCTGCACCCGGCGGACGACGGACACCTGGCCCGCATCCGGATCCCCGGCGGGGAGCTGACCGCCCACCAGGCCTCCCTGCTGGCGCTGGCCGCCGACCGGTTCGGCGACGGACACCTGGAACTCACCTCGCGGGGCAATGTGCAGCTGCGCGGGCTGGACGAGGGCTGCGGCGCCGGACTGGCCGGGCTGCTGGACGCCGCCGGCCTGCTGCCCGCGCCCGGCCATGAACGGGTGCGCAACATCGTGGCCACGCCGTTGTCCGGCGACGGCAGCCCGGGGCGGCCCGATGTGCTGCCCTGGGTCCGGGAGCTGGACCGGCTGCTGTGCGCGAACGCGCGGGTGACCGCTTTGTCAGGGCGCTTCCTGTTCGCCTTCGACGATGGGCGCGGGGACGTGGCCGCGCTGGAGCCGGACGTGACCGTGCTCGGACAGCCGCAGCAGCGGGCCCTGGTCCGCCTCGGGGCGGCCGGCGGGGCCGTGTCGGTGGCCGCGCAGGACGCTCCGCGGGCGGCGCTGCTCGCCGCCGAGTACTTCCTCGACGCCGCGGACGCGGCCGGCACCCGGGCCTGGCGGGTGCGCGAGCTGCCTGTCGAACACGCCCTGGACGAGGGCGAGTTCACCGAACGGCTGGGCGCGGCCGGGATCGGTGCGGAACGGGTGGCGGAGGTGGACTGGCCGTACGCGGAGCCGCCGATGCCGTGGGGGACGGGCAGCGGGCTGCGCGCGACGCTGGTCGTGCTGCCTCCGCTCGGCCGGCTGACCTCGGCGCAGTGGCGGGCGCTGGTGCAGGTCGCCGACCGGGGCCAGGGAATGCGGATCACCCCCTGGCGCACCGTGGTCCTCCCGCACGCCCCCGTGCGACGCCCGATCAACGGCCCGGCCCGACTGACGGCAGCCGGCCTGACCGTGTCCCCCGGCAGCCCCTGGGAGAACGTCACCTCCTGCACGGGGCAGCCCGGTTGCGCAAAGGCGTTGGCCGACGTCCAAGCCGACGCCAAGGCCGCTGTGGCGGCCGTTGTGCCGGTCGATGTGCGGGCTGGCGGGCCGGCTGATGTGCAGGCTGCCGTGGCGGCCGGCGGGTCGGCAGATGTGCACGCCGGTGCACCGGACGGCGTGTCGGCCGATGTGCGGGCTGGCGGGTCGGCCGAAGTGCACGCCGTCGTACCGGACGGCGTGCCGGCCGATGCCAGGGCCGCTGTGGCGGCCGTCGTGCTGGCAGATGCGCAGGCCGGCACACCGGCCGTTGCGCGGGCCGAACTGCGGGCCGGCGGGCCGGCTGATGTGCACGCCGGCACACCGGCCGGTGTGCAGGTCGATGCGCGGGCCGCTGCGGCGGCCGGTGCAACGGCTGGTCCGCCGGCCGCCACGCCGGGGCCCGGCCGGCTGTTGCCCGTGCACTGGTCCGGGTGTGAGCGGCGGTGCGGGCACCCGCGGGGTACCGCCTGGGTGGATGTGCTTGCCACCTCCGGCGGGTACCGACTCTCCGCCCATGGCCGGCCGGTGCCGGCCGGTCCCGACCTCGCGACCGCCCTGCGGACCGCCCGCACCACCTCCGCCGAACCCACCCAGTGAAGAAATGAGCGAGTACCCCGTGTTCGAGTACGAGAAGGACGGCGCCGCGATCTACCGCCAGTCCTTTGCCACGATCCGCGCCGAGGCGGACCTCTCCGGGCTGCCCGCCTCGGTCGCCCAGGTCGCCGTCCGCATGATCCACGCCTGCGGCATGACCGACCTGACCCGGGACCTGGGCTACACGGACCAGGTCGTGCTGCGCGCCCGCGCCGCCCTGCACGCCGGCGCGCCGAT
The DNA here is from genome assembly GCF_040296685.1 of Streptomyces sp. NPDC002054. Lineage (NCBI taxonomy): Bacteria > Bacillati > Actinomycetota > Actinomycetes > Kitasatosporales > Streptomycetaceae > Streptomyces > Streptomyces sp. NPDC002054. The sequence goes on along the minus strand of NZ_JBEOXT010000011.1, from coordinate 191,962 downwards.
CCTGTGCGACGTACAGATGGTCGCCAGCGGGGTCACCCGCAAGCGGCTGCCCGCCGGGAACGACGTGCTGTGCACGCTCTCCGACCCGGCCGTGCCGGACCTCGCGGCGAAAATGGGCACGACCCGCAGCGCCGCCGCACTCGAACTCTGGCGGGACCGCGGCCTGTTGGAGGGCTCCGTGGTCGCCGTCGGCAACGCGCCGACCGCCCTGTTCCGGCTGCTGGAGATGATAGAAGAGGGCGCCCCGCGCCCGGCCGCCGTCATCGGCGTCCCCGTCGGCTTCATCGGCGCCGCCGAGTCCAAGGACGCGCTCGCCGAACACCCCTCCGCCCTGGACCACCTGATCGTCCGCGGGCGGCGCGGCGGCAGCGCCATGGCAGCCGCCGCCGTCAACGCGATAGCGAGCGAGGAAGAATGAGCACCACGGCCAAGGGACGCCTCTACGGGGTCGGACTCGGCCCCGGCGACCCCTCCCTGATGACCCTGCGCGCCGTCCAGGTGATCGCCGGGGCGGACGTCGTCGCCTACCACAGCGCCCGCCACGGACGCTCCATCGCGCGGTCCATCGCGCAGGAGCACCTGCGCGCCGACCACATCGAGGAGCCGCTGGTCTACCCGGTCACCACCGAGACCACCGACCACCCCGGCGGCTACCAGGGCGCCATGGAGGAGTTCTACGAGGCCTCCGCCGCCCGGCTCGCCGTCCACCTGGACGCCGGTCGCACGGTCGCCGTCCTCGCCGAGGGCGACCCGCTCTTCTACGGCTCCTACATGCACATGCACAAGCGGCTCGCCGACCGCTACCCGACCGAGGTCATCCCCGGGGTGACCTCGGTGAGCGCCGCCGCGGCCCGGCTGCAGACCCCGCTGGTGGAAGGCGAGGAGGTCCTCACCATCCTCCCCGGCACCCTCCCCGAGGAGGAGCTCACCGCCCGCCTCGCGGCCACCGACTCCGCGGTGGTGATGAAGCTCGGCCGCACTTTCCCGGCCGTCCGGCAGGCCATGGCGGACTCCGGCCGGCTGGCCGAGGCGCGCTATGTCGAACGCGCGACGATGGCGGGCGAGCGGACCGGTCTGCTGGCGGACACCGACCCCGAGTCGGTGCCGTACTTCGCGGTGGCGGTGGTACCGAGCCGGGTCGGCAACCCGGGCACCCGGCCCGAACCGGCCGGCGGCGAGGTCGTGGTGGCCGGCACCGGACCGGCCGGCCCGCTGTGGCTCACCCCGGAGACCAAGCGGGCCCTGGCCGATGCGGAGGTCCTGGTCGGCTACACCACCTACCTGGACCGGGTGCCGGTCCGGCCGGGCCAGGTCCGGCACGGCTCCGACAACAAGGTCGAGTCGGAGCGCGCCGAGTTCGCCCTGGACCTGGCGCGGCGCGGCAAGCGGGTCGCGGTGGTCTCGGGCGGCGACCCGGGGGTGTTCGCCATGGCGACGGCCGTGCTGGAGGTGGCGGCCCAGGAGGCGTACAAGGATGTCCCGGTGCGGGTCCTGCCCGGGGTGACCGCCGCCAATGCCGCCGCCGCGGCGGCCGGCGCACCGCTGGGCCACGACTACGCGACGATCTCCCTGTCGGACCGGCTCAAGCCCTGGGAGGTCATCGCGGAGCGGCTGCGCGCCGCCTCCGCGGCCGACCTGGTGCTCGCCCTGTACAACCCGGGCTCCCGCAGCCGCACCTGGCAGGTGGCGCAGGCCCGGGAGCTGCTGCTGGAACTGCGCGGGGCGGACACCCCGGTGGTGGTGGCCCGCGACGTCGGCGGGCCGGAGCAGCGGGTCCGGGTGCTCACCCTGGGCACGCTGGAACCCTCCGAGGTGGACATGCGGACGATCCTGCTGGTCGGGTCCTCCCAGACCCAGGTCACCGAGCGCGGCGACGGCACCCGGATCACCTGGACCCCGCGCCGCTACCCGGAGTCCTGAGACGGCTTGGTGCGGAGGCGTACCGTACCGACGCGATACGCGATACGCGGTACGCCTCAGCACTGCCAGCCGAAGGCGGCCCGGCCGCAGGGCCCGCAGGCGTGCAGGTAGGCGCTGCCGGAGCCGAAGTTCATGGCGGTGGCCGGGTCCGGGCCCTGTTCCAGCTGGGCGGTGAACGCCATCGGCTGCGCGCAGCCGGGGCAGTCGGGCGTCTCGTCGTACTGGAGCCAGAACGGGGTGCCCCCGAGCTGGCCGAGCACCGCAGACTCGGAGCGTCCGGACCGCTCGGCCCAGAGCTCACCGGCCTCCTCGTAGGCGACGTCCCCCGCCGGTTCGTACGCAACGGCGTGCACATCGGGCAGCAGGACGCCGCCGTCGTCCGGGCGGGCCGGCGGCAGCGGTAGGGGGGCCAGCCCCTCGGCGGGGAACAGCAGGGCCCGGTTGCCGCCGGCCGCCGGGTCCCACTCCTGGCACAGCCCCGGCTGGTTCTGGCGCATGAACACGGCGACGACGCCCTGCCCGTCGTCGAGGAAGAGCTGGGCCAGGAACTGCATCGGGCCCGCGCACTCCGCGCAGTGCGGCCACTCGGTGCCCGCCGGGGCCAGCGGGATCCCGCCGGTGCGGGTCACCGGGGCGTCCGGGGCCACCGGCCCGGCGTCGGTCATCAGGTTTGTCGTCACGGGGTGACGGTACGGGCCGCCTCTGACAGCCAGGTCAGCGCGGCCGGCACCGACTCCGCCACCGGGACGCCGGCCGGGACCGGGGGCCGGTCCACGATCAGGACCGGGAGGCCGGCCTCGCGGGCGGCGGTGAGTTTGGGGGCGGTGGCCGAGCCGCCGCTGTCCTTGGTGACCAGGACGTCGATCCGGTGCCGGCGCAGCAGCTCGCGCTCCCCAGCCAGGGTGAACGGCCCCCGGTCGAGCAGGATCTCGGTCCGGGCCGGCACCGGCGGCTCGGGTGCGTCCACCGAGCGGACCAGGAACCACAGCCGGTCCAGCCCCGCGAAGGCGGCCAGGCCCATCCGGCCGGTGCTGAGGAAGACCCGGGTGCCGAGGCCGGGCAGGGCTTCGGCGGCTGTGGCCAGGGAGGGGACGCGGTGCCAGCGGTCCCCGGCGACCGGGGCCCAGGCCGGGCGGCGCAGGGCCAGCAGCGGGATGCCGGTGGCGGCTGCCGCTGTGGCTGCGTGGAAGCTCATCCGCTCCGCGAACGGGTGCGTGGCGTCGACCAGATGCGTTACGCCGTGCCCGGCCACCCACGCGGCGAGGCCATCGGGCCCGCCGAAGCCGCCGATCCGGGTCTCCCCGGGCGGCAGCACCGGGTTCGCAACCCGCCCCGCCAACGAGGTGGTGACCCGGCCGCCGCCCGCGGCCAAGGCCTCGGCCAGCCCCCGGGCCTCGGTGGTCCCGCCGAGGACCAGTACATGCCATGCAGCTGAAGCTGCGGTACCTGCCGAGCCGGCAGCGCCGGCGGGCTCGGTGGGGCCGGCGGCCTCGGTGGGGCCGTTGGCCCCGGTGGCTCCGCCGAGGTCCTGTACGTGCCGCGCAGCGGAACCGGAGGCCGCGGTGGAACCGGCGGTACCGGCGGCCTCGGTGGAACCGTTGGCCTCGGTGGTCCCGCCGAGGATCAGTACATGCCGCGCAGCGGAACCGGAGACCACGGTGGAACCGGCGGTACCGGCGGGCTCGGTGGAACCGTTGGCCTCGGTGGCTCCGCCGAGGGCCTGTACGTGCCGCGCAGCGGGACCGGAGGCCGCGGTGGAACCGGCGGTACCGGCGGGCTCGGTGGGGCCGGCCGGCTCGGTGGCTCCGCCGAGGGCCCGTACATGCCGCGCAGCGGAATCAGCAGGCATGCCGGTCGCGTTCCGGCGAGTACAGGTGGCTGTCGCGGAACTGTTCCGCGCCCAGCGTGCGGCCGACGATGATCACCGCGGTGCGAACCAGGCCCGCCGCCTTTACCTGCCCGGCGATGTCCTCCAGGGTGCCGCGCAGGATCAGCTCGTCCGGGCGGGAGGCCATCGCGACCACCGCCGCCGGGCAGTCCGCGCCGTAGTGGGGGAGGAGCTCGGTGACCACCCGGTCGACGTAGCGGGTGGCCAGGTGCAGGACCAGCAGCGCGCCGCTGCGGCCCAGGGTGGCCAGGTCCTCGCCCGCCGGCATCGGGGTGGCCTGCTGGGCGATCCGGGTGAGAATGACGGTCTGGCCGACCGTCGGGACGGTCAGCTCCCGCTTCAGCGCGGCGGCAGCCGCCGCGAACGCCGGTACCCCGGGCACCACCTCGTACGGCACCCCGGCCGCGTCCAGCCGCCGCATCTGCTCGGCCACCGCGCTGAACACCGAGGGGTCGCCGGAGTGCAGCCGGGCCACGTCCAGCCCGGCCTCGTGGGCCCCGACCAGCTCCGCGACGATCTGGTCGAGGTTCAGCTGCGAGGTGTCGACCAGGCGCGCGTCCGGCGGGCACTCGGCGAGCAGTTCGCGCGGCACCAGGCTGCCCGCGTACAGGCACACCGGGCTCGCGGCGAGCCGGCGCGCACCGCGCACCGTGATCAGGTCGGCGGCGCCGGGGCCCGCCCCGATGAAGTACACGGTCATATCAGTCCTCGGTTCCCTTCTCGGTTGCTTCCTCGGCCCGCCGGGTCACGGACCACTGGGTGACCGGCATCGCCTGACGCCAGCCGGTGAACCCGCCGACCGCCACCGCGTGCGAGACCGCGAGCTTCACCAGCTCGCCGCCGTGCCGCCCGTACCAGCGGCCGAGCAGCGCCTCCGACTCCAGGGTCACGGTGTTGACCACCAGCCGGCCGCCGACCGGCAGCGCCGCCCAGACCGTGTCCAGCAGTCCCGGCGCGGTCAGCCCGCCGCCGATGAACACCGCGTCGGGGGCGGGCAGTTGGGCGAGGGCCTCCGGGGCCGCGCCGGTGACCACGCGCAGACCGGGCGCCGGCACGCCGAGCGCGGCTGCGTTGCGGACGATCCGTGCGGCGCGCTCGGGGGAGCGTTCCACCGCGATGGCGCGGCAGGAGGGGTGGGTGCGCATCCACTCGATGCCGATGGAGCCGGAGCCGCCGCCGACGTCCCACAGCAGTTCGCCGGGGGCGGGGGCCAGGGCGGCCAGGGTCGCGGCCCGGACGTGGCGCTTGGTCAGCTGCCCGTCGTGTTCGTACGCGGAGTCGGGGAGTCCGGGTGTGGCGCCCAGGCGCAGGGCGCCGGGGGCGCGGCGGCAGTCCAGGGCGATCACGTGGAGCGGGTCGCCCGGCTCGTGGTCCCAGTCCGCGGCCGTGCCCTCGTACGCGCGTTCCCGCTCGGAGCCGAGCTGTTCCAGCACCCGCATCCGGGTCGGGCCGAAGCCCTGCTCGCGGAGCAGAGCGGCGATCTCGGCGGGTGAGCCGGAGCCCGCGCCGAGCACCAGCACCCGCCGGCCCTCGTGCAGCGCGGCGGCGACCTTGGCCACCGGGCGGCCGACCACCGTCACCACCTCGGTGTCCTCCACCGGCCAGCCCAGCCGGGCGCAGGCGAGGGAGACGGAGGAGGGGTGCGGGTGGACCTCCAGGCGGTCCGGTCCCAGCTCCTCGCAGAGCGCGCGCCCGATCCCGTAGAACATGGGGTCCCCGCTGGCGAGGACCGCGATCCGGCGGCCGGCGTACTGCTCCAGCAGCCTCGGCACCGCCGGGCGCAGCGGGCTGGGCCAGGCCACCCGCTCGCCCTCGCAGGCGCGGGCCGGCAGCAGGCACAGCTGGCGGGAGCCGCCGATCAGTACATCGGCCTCGGTCAGGGCGGTCCGGGCGGCCGTGGTGAGCCCGGTCCAGCCGTCCGCTCCGATGCCGACGACCGTCACAGGTATGGGGGGTGGTGCGGAGCTCACTGCGCGGTTCCTCGGGGCACGGGACGGGGGTGGCCCGCACTCTACCCGCCGGCCCTCCGGCCCGCCGCCCTGCCCGGGGGTGTCCCGGGGCGCAGGCCATGCGGAGATCACCTCGGTGTTGTCGTGCCCCTGCCCATTGTTCACTCGACTCGCCTACGCTCCGGCCCAGTTGACCTACCGGGCAGTAAGGGAGTCGGGAACATGGGACTGCGCAACCGCATCGCCGGAGGAATGGTGGCGGTGGCCGCCGCTGCCCTGGCCCTCGGCCCGGGCCCGGCCCAGGCCGCCCCCGCCAAGGCCTCCTCCGCCGAGGACTCGTACGCCGGTTCCACCGGCGTCGGCGTGCACAACGCGTACGAGAAGGCCAAGTACCCCTACTTCGCCGACGCCCTCGACTCCGGCGCCGCCATGCTCGAGCTCGACGTCTGGACCAACTTCTTCGGCAGCTCCTGGCGGGTCTCCCACAGCAACCCGGTCGGCAACGACAACAACTGCGAGAACGCCACCACCCCCGCCCAGCTGCGCACCAAGTCCCGCAACCAGAACCTCGCGGGCTGCCTCGCCGACATCCGCAGCTGGCACGACGCCCACCCCGGCCACCGCCCCGTCGTGCTGAAGCTGGAGCTCAAGGACGGTTTCGCCGCCAACCTCGGCCGCGGCCCCGCCGAGCTCGACGCGCTGCTCACCGCCAAGCTCGGCGACGCCCTCTACCGGCCCGGCCAGCTCGCCGCCGGTCACCCCGACCTGGACACCGCCGCCCGGGCCGGCGCCTGGCCCGGCCGGGCCGCCCTGGCCGGGAAGTTCCTCGTCGAACTCATCCCGGGCACCCTCGAGGAGGGCAATGCCGCGGACAAGCTGTGGACCGACCGCGAGTACGCCACCCACCTGCGCAACCTCGCCGCCGCCGGCCGGCTCGGCCAGGCCGCGGCCTTCCCCGCCGTGCACCGCGCCGAGGCCGGCGACCCCCGCAACCGCTACGCCGATGCCTCCCTCCGCCCCTGGTTCGTGGTCTTCGACGGCGACGCGAGCGCCTATGCGGGCGGCTCCATCGACACCGGCTGGTACGACCGCAACCACTACCTGCTGATCGCCACCGACGCCCACAACGTCGCCCCCGCCATCGACGGCACCCGGCCCACCGAGGCCCAGGCCCGCGCGCGCCTCGCCCTGCTCGCCGGCAAGCACGCCTCGGTGATCTCCGCCGACTGGTACCCGCTGCCGTCCGTCCTCGCCACCGTCGTCCCCCGGGGCTGACCCCGGGACCGGATCCGGGCCCGGGCGGGGGGTCGCACAGCCCCCGCCCGGGCCCGGTGCCGTCACGGCGAGGGGCTGACCTGGACCGTGGTCAGGTGCCCGCCCGCGGCCTCCTTCACCACCGCGATCCGGGTACCGGTGTCCGGCACCTTCACCCCGACCTGCGGCAGCTCCGCGTTCCAGTAGGAGCCCTTCCGGTCGTCGAAGACCGGCACCCCCGGCCGGGACGGGAACAGCGCCGGCACCCCTGCCTTGTGCAGTACGATCTCGTCACTCGGCCGCAGCGAGAACGGCGCGTCGAAGGTCTGCGCCCGGGCGTTGGCGAGCGTCCCGTCGGTGAACCGCAGTGCTTCCGGCCGGGCGTCCACCGGCAGCAGCATGCCCGCACCCGGGTGGGCCTTGGTGGTGTTGTCGCTGTACGCCGTGTCCCAGAGCCAGATGAGCACCCCCTGCTGATAGGGGTAGAACTCCACCCGGTCGGTGCCGAAGCCGAAGTTGTACGGTCCGGTCTTCAGGTAGCTGCCGTAGCCGGTGTGGCGACGGTTCTCCACCAGGTACGCCCGCGGGTGCTCGGCGATGCCCGTGCGGCCCTGCGTACGCGACCACTTGACCGCGCTCCAGCCGTTCGCGCCCTGCTCTGCGCCGTCCCGCAGCAGCTCCCGGCCCTCGGGCCCGGCGGTGATCCGCAGGTCGTCGAAGGTGACCCCGCGGCCGTGGGTGTTGCTGTCGGAGGTGACGCGCAGCCGCAGCTGTACGGACTTCCCGGCGAACGCGTCCAGCGGCACCGCGAGTTCGGCCCAGCCGGCGGAGGTTCCGCTGATCCCCTTCGCGGGGATGGCGGTCCCGCCGACGGTGCCGGGCAGCACCGCCCACTGCGCCCCGCCGTCCGTGGAGGCCTCGACGGTCAGGTAGTCGAAGTCCTGCTCGATGTCGTACCAGACCCGGGCACCGAGCCGGACCGGCTGCCCCGCGGACCCGGTCAGGTCGACCGTACGGGTCAGGGTGTTGTCCATGAAGTCGCCGGTACCGCTCCACCACTGGCTGCCGCCCTCGTACGGGTCGGTCAGCTCGGTCCGGGTCACCGACGGCGGCAGATGCACCAACAGGGCCTGCGGATCCTCGGTGTTGTAGCCGGAGACGCCGAGCACCGCACGGGTCTTCCGGCCGGCGTCGGCCTCGGTGTACTCCAGCCAGCCGAGCTGGAGCTTGGACCACGGGTCCAGATCGCCGGGGAAGTCGCCGGTGGTGTTGCGGCCCTTGCCCAGGTAGGAGCCGGCCGACATCAGCGACCAGTAGTTGACGCTGTTGTCGCCGTCCGAGCTGTACAGGTCGGGCAGGCCGAGATCGTGCCCGAACTCGTGGGCGAACAGGCCGACTCCGCTGTTCTCGCCGCCCGTCAGATAGTCCCCGGCCCAGATGCCGGAGTCGCCGACCGGGGTGCCGCCCGCCTTGTTGCCCTCCGGGCCGGCGGTTCCGGCCTGGTTCCAGTACGCGAACCAGCGGTGCGCCCACACGGCGTCCGTGCCCTGCGCCCCGCCGCCCCAGGTCTGGTCCTTGCCCGCGTGCACCACCATCAGGTGGTCGAGGTACCCGTCCGGCTCGTCGAAGTTGCCGTCGCGGTCGGCGTCGTACCGGTCCCACACGTCGTACTCGGCGAGCTGGGCCCTGATCTGCTCCGGGGTGCGGCCCTTGCCGCGCTCGGAGTGGTACCAGGCGTTCGTGGCGTCCCGGATCATGTCCCAGTTGGTGCGGCACTGGCCGGACTCGGTGCACTTGTCGGTGCCGTAGCGGGCCTCGTTGAAGGGCAGGGTCACCCAGTCGGTGACATGGCCCTCCATGTCGTAGCGGCTGGAGGACTGGAGCCGGTAGTAGTTCCGCAGGGTGGCCGCGCCGGGGTCGGTCCCGAAGAACTGCCGCTGGTAGTAGGCCCGGTCGAAGTCCTTGCGCCAGAGGGTGTGGTTGTCCTCCCGGGACGGCTTGCCGATGGTGTTGTGCCGGGGGCCGGGCGTACCGCCGTACTTCGGCTCCACCTGGTCGCCGAACTCGGCCAGGATGACGAACACCTTGTCCTTGCGTTCCTGGGCGAGTTCGACGTACCGCTTGCCGACCTTGACCTGCCGGGGGAGGGTGCCGTCCGGCTCGGCGCGGGTACCGCCGGCCGCGACTCCTTCCAGGGCCTGGCGGCGCAGGGCCTGCCGCTGGAGTTCCAGCGGGGCGGGCGGCATCGGGGCGGCGTACTGCTCGGCGACCGGCGGTACGGGGGCGGGGGGTTGGGGGACGGCGGCGAACGCGGGGGCGGCGAGCAGGGCGAGGGATATCGCCGCACCCGCCGCAGCGAGTCTGCGCAAGGTCGGGGACCTTTCGGTGAGTTGGACCGAAGCGCAGGTAATATTTCACATGTCACAGGTGATGAATAGGGGGTGGCCGGTCAGGACCACTGGAACCGGTTGCGGTGGGCGGCCAGCCAGGTCGCGAAGTCCTGGAGGGCCGGGTTCAGTGCGCGGACGGCGTCCAGGTCGCGGGCGCCGGTGAACCGCTCCTCGCAGTCGGCGTAGTACTGGAACATGTTCCCGCCCTCGTCCGCCCCCGGAAATCCCAGCGCACGGAACTCGTCCGGGGTCATCCGCCGGTGGCGCACCGTCACGCCCAGGGCCTCGGTGAGCGCCGCGGCCATCTCGTCCAGCCGCAGGTGCTCCCCGGCGATGCTCACGGTGGCCCAGATGAGGTCGGTCCCCCGCTCGAACACGGCGAGCGCGGTCCGCCCGATGTCGTCCACGGCGATCCCGGACAGCCGCTTGTCGCCCATCGGGTAGATCAGCTCGTACGCCCCGTCCTCGGCGCGCTGCGGGGCGAACGCGCCGAGCAGGTTCTCCCAGTAGAAGGTGGTCCGCAGGAAGGTCGTCGGCACCCCGGCCTCGGTGAAATACCGGTCGGCCTCCGCCTTCCCGTCGAAGTGGGGGACCTTGTACGAGCCCTGGAGCGTGGGCATCCGTTCGTCGTCGAGCGGAATGCAGGTGCGGGTGTCCTCCAGCGTCGACCAGATCGCATGCTGCACCCCGGCATGCCCGGCCGCCGTCGCCAGCGCCGCCGCCTGCGCCTTCTCGTGCTCCGCGGACATGTCCTCCCAGAAGTTCGTCACCAGGTACGCCCCGTAGGCACCCTCCATGGCGGCGGCCAGGCTCTCCTCGTCGTCCAGGTCGGCCCGGACGATGACGGCGCCGAGCCGCTCCAGCTCCCGGGCCCGGTCCGAGTCGGGGGTGCGGGTCACCGCCCGTACGGCGAACCCCTCACCCGCCGCGCCGTTGCCGCCCCGGCCTTCCAGGATGGCCCGCGCGAGTGAGCCACCCTGCTGCCCGGTGGCACCGAACACGGTGATGATCCGCTTCCCGGTCATCGTCAGCCCCGCTCCCTGCCGTCTGCGCTCCGCACCCGGCCGGGCGCGGTCCGCTGCGAACCTACGGCGAAGGATCAGAGGGGCGGGTCGTACACGCCGGTCGGGCCGCCAGGGCCCGCCGGGCGGCTCACACGCCGACGGCGCAGAACGACTTTGCGATGCTCAGCGGGACGATTGCGATGACCTTGTACTTGGGCCGGTCGGCGCCCGGTCCGTCGCACGGGACCTCCCGGTACCCGCCGGATGCGGTGGCCAGGGAGTCGGCGCCCACGCAGTCACCCCACGTCTGTGCCGGGCCCCGCTCGGACCACCCGTACGCCGCATGCCTCTGACGCTACCCGCTCAACACGGCTGCATGTGGGGGAAGTTCAGTTCCCCGCGGTGAGCCAGGCCGTGGCGCGGTGCAGCTCCTCCGGGGTGGTCGGGGCGAGGGCCAGCAGACGTTCCGGGCGGAGGGGAAGGCGATGGGCGGTGGGGGAGAGGCGGGCTCTGGCGAGGAGCCAGCCGCCGAGGGTGTGCGGGTCGGAGGGGCAGTCGCGCAGGGCCTCGGTGTAGAGGGCCAGGGCGGTGCGGGGGTCGCCGGCGGCGAGATGGGCGTCGGCGGTGGCGGGGGTGCGGGGCGGGGCGCCGTACAGGGGGGTGCGGGGGTCGGTCCAATGGGTGGGCTCGCGGATCAGGACGGGCTGGTGGGCCGAGGCCGGCGGGGGCGCGAGGCCCTCGTGGCAGGCGGTGGCCAGCAGGGCGCGCTCCCCGTCGGTGCAGCGGAGGTTGCGCAGGCGCCATTCGATCCGGTGGCTGAGGGCGGCATCGCGGGCCCGCGCGGCGACATCGGCGGGGAGGCGTTCGCGGAGCCAGCCGTCGAGGGTGGCCGCCAGACCGTGGAGGAAGCGGGTGCCGGCATCGGTGAGCCTGGCCCGGGTCAGCAGGGTGCGGACGACGAGCCTGGTCTGGAGGCGGCGCAGGCCGAAGTGGAAGGCCGCGTGCTCGGGGGCGGCTCGCTCGTCGGCCATGCGGTCGCGCCAGAACCCGGTGACTCCGGTGAAGGCGTACGCGCCGTGCAGGAGGCCGGCGGTGTGGCGCGGGTCGGGGCGCCAGGGCGCGTAGTGGATCTCGGCGCCGTCGTCGTGGAGGAGGGGGAAGAGGTGGAGCAGGGCGCCCAGTTTGCTGTGCTGGAACTCGTGCACCATGGTCTCGGCGAGGGCGAGACCGTCTTCGGGGCGGGCGATGAGCATGGAGCCGAAGGCGTCCGAGGTGGTCGCGCTCAGCATGGCCGGCTCATCGGGGGCGGGCGCCGACGGCGTCCCGGTCCAGGGGACGATACGGCGCACCTCCTCGACGCGCAGCTGTCCCGGGCCGGTGCCGGAGGGGCCCAGCACTGCTGCCGCCTCGGTGAACAGCCGCTGCCAGTCCTCCGCCGCGGCGCTGTCGAGGGGCTGCGGGAGGACCGGCTCGCCGAGTTCCCGGTACGGATCGAGGTCGTCCAGCCAGGTCGGGGTACCGGCGAAGGTACGCGCCCGCCTCCAGTGGCTGCTGCTCCCCACGCCGTCCCCGGGCCGTACGGTGATCGTCCGCCCGCCCGAGCGGGAGCCCGCGTGAGGGGTCAGGTGGAGGTCGCCGCCGCGCAGGCGTGCCGTGGCCGTGCCGTAGCCCCGGGACCCGTCGATCCCGGCGTGGCCCAGGGTGGGCAGGGCCAGGCCGCCGTTCCGGACGGGCACCAGGACATCGGCGTCCAGGCCCGCCCGGATCCGGGCGGCGAGGCAGATCGCGAAGAGGTGCCCGGCATCGGCCCAGAGCGGCGGCCCGTCCGCCGTCTCCTCCGCCGTCCCGTGCAGCCGGCGCAGCAGGTGCGCGGTCCAGCAGCCGATCTGGGGACTCATCAGCAGTTCTTCGACGGCTTCCGGCTCGGCCTCGGCCGCCTCCGCGATCAGCTGCCAGGCCGTGCCGGCCGAGCCCAGTCCGCCCAGCACCTCCGGGCGTTCGTCGAGGCGGTCGAGCAGCTCGCCCAGCAGCATCAGGCGCCGGGTGCGTTCGGCTCGGACCAGGAAAGCGACTGCCTCGGAGGAGCCGCCGCCGGAGGCGAGCTGGTCGAACCAGCGCCCGGGCATGCGTAAGTGCCCGCCGTGCTGAGACGATGCCATGTCAAGAAGCCCCGCCGCCACCACCCGGTGGATTCGGCCCGCCCACCGCATTGCTGCGGGGCCGCCGCGCCTGGGTCAGCAGCCGTTCGTTGCGCCATGGGGCGGGTATGGCACGGAGTGCTGCGAAGCTCACCCCGGTCAGATCCGCCAGATCGGATTCCACGTGGTCCGGAAAGTCCGGACACCCGGGACGCGTCTCGTTGGCCGGCTCATACAACGTGCTTCCCCCTCTGTGTTCCCCGTTCACGCGCTCTGTTCAGATGTGCCGCTCGCGATGCCGGAGTCCTTCCATCATGACGAACCGAGGGCGTCTCGGAAAGCCCATGTGATCAAGCCAGTGGAATATCCGTCAGGCGCCGGGCCGCGGGCCGCCCGTGTAGGCCCGGACGGCCGCCTCCAGGACCGCCGCCCGTTCCTCGTCGTCGTCCAGGAGCGTCACCGCGTCGTAGAGCAGCCACAGTTCGCCGGGCCGTTCGCTCAGGGCACGGACGATGCCGATGAGGTCGGTGCGGGGCTTGGGGTTCCGCCGCATCCGCTCCACGCTCTTCGTGCCGAGCTCCGAGACGACGGTCTGGCGTTCCTCGGGGTCCATCATCAGCGGGTAGCCGAGCAGGGCGGCGACCAGCTGCTCCATCGGCGGCCGGGGCGGTGGGACGACGGCGGTCACGGGCCCCGGGATGTGCTCCGTGCGCCCGCGGGTGTGGATGCGGAGCTCGGGCAACTGCTCGGTGCGCCCCGCCGCCCGCAGTCGCTCGACCCGCTCCCGGACGTCCCGGAACAGGGCTTCCGGATCCGGTGCCGGCCCGGGCCACCCGTCCAGCGCGTCGAGGACGCTCTCCGAGAACAGCCCGGTGCGGCGCCCGGGATCGTTGGCGGCCCGCTGGCCCCGCGTCGCGGCCAGCAGCAGCGCCTGATCGTGCGCCTGGACACGCGCTCCCGCCGGGAGGATCTCGGCGGGCAGGGTGTGGCGGAAGCCGTGCTGCTCCTCGAAGGTCTGGCAGGCGTCGACGATCCAGGTCTGCCGGCCGAACCCGGGCAGTGCATCGCTGGCCAGGGTCCGGCGCATCGACTCCAGGTCGATGTTGCGCTTGTCGGGGACGGTGGCGTCCGCGCAGAACAGCCGCAGCCGCTCGTCCAGGTCCAGTACGCCGTGCCCGCCCCACCACACCCACAGCATGTCGCCCTCGGCGGCCGGGAGCCCGGAGAGCAGCAGGCGGCGCAGCGTGCCGTGGTCGGCCGGGTGGTGGGGAACGCCCGGGTCGGTCAGCGGGTCGAGACAGAGCAGGACGTTCCGGTCCGGTACGCCGCTGCGGAGCAGCCAGTCGCGGAAGCGCAGCGCATCGCGGGCCGGCCCGGGCAGCTCCCAGGCGGGCCCGGCGGCGTACCGCTCGATGCCCACGACGAGTGCGAAGGCGCGGTCGGGAGATACGGCGTCGGTCACGGCAGTCGTTTCGCGAGGGCCCGGTAGACGGCCGGGTTGGTCCAGTAGGCGCTGTGCGCGGCGGGGAACGGCTGCCGGTTGTCGACCTCGATGTCGGTGACCCGGCCGGGGAACAGCGGGGCGCCGATGTAGCCGAGCAGATCGCGGTGGTCGTACAGGTTCAGCCAGTCGGGTACGTGGTCCGGCAGCGGCTCGGGGTGGACCAGCCCGGGCAGTGCGCCGCTCTCGTACAGGAAGGGTCCCTGGGATCCGACGGTGACCAGGAGGGCGACCTGGGGGAGGGGCGAGGTGATCAGCGTGTCCAGGGCGATGATCCCGCCGAGGCTGTGACCGACGAGGACCACGGGCGGTTCCAGCTCCTCGACCACCGCCCGCAGGCGCCGCCGCAGGGGTTCGCCACGGGCCAGGTACAGCATGATGTCGGCCGCCGCCGGGTGGGCGGCCTCGGTGAGCGCCCGCCTGCGGCGGACCGCCTGACGGGAGGCGAGCCGCAGGGCCGGGCGGGCGAGCAGGGCGCCCACTCCGCGGTCCGATCCCCGGGGGCGGGCCCCCATGCACTCGGCCAGCGCGGCCACGGCCGCGTCCCGGGCGGCGCCGTCGGGGACCACCGGGTCGTCCTCGGCGAGTACGGCGGAGAGGGCGCCGGCCACCAGGGCGCGGGCGAGCAGCCGGGCGAGGTCTTCGTCCTCGGGCAGGGCCGTGGCGGCGGGGCCCAGCAGCGGACTGCGGGAGAGTTCGGCGATGGCCGCCGCGAGGCGCGGGCCGGTGAGGCCGACCGGGTCGGCAGAGTCGTCAGGGGCATTCGCCATCTCGCCCAGCCGGCCGGAGAGGGCGGCGAGCAGTGCACGGGGGCGTTCGGCGGGCAGCGGGGCCGAGGGCGGTAATTCCACCCCGGCGGGGCCGCCGGCGGCGACCAGCTCCAGCTCCGCGAGGGGATTGCGATAGAGCTCGGCCCACAGCTCCGCCTCGTCGGCCGGCTGCGCGGCTTCGTCGAGCCCGCCCCGGCTCCTGCCGTCCGTGTACGGCACGGAGAGGCCGCCGGCTCCCAGGGTGGCGCCGAGGTCCCCGCCCCAGTAGTACGGGGCCGGGCGGACATCGGGGGCCACTGCGCGGAGCTCGGCCGAAAAGCGCTGGTACAACTTTGAGAATCCCGGCTCCCGGACCCCGGTGCCGTGAATGAACAATGCTGTGGTCATATGGCCCCGCCCCCGTGCCACTTGATGTGATCGCGCCACATAACGCGGCGTCAATTTAGCAGTATGCTGAAGAAGTGCCCCTTGATCCGGGTGCGCAACCGCTCTCAACGCCTGGTCGTGCACCTGCCCGTGGCCCCGGACCGGCATCGGATTCCTCAGGGGGATCGCATGAGCTCTGATGCGATGATCACGCACCTCGTCGGTGCCACCGCTCTGATCCTGATTGTCGCCCATACGGCGGGCTGGCTCTCCCGGCGGCTGGGCCAGCCGACCATCATCGGGCAGCTGATCGCCGGTATCGCGCTCGGGCCGACGGTCCTGGCGGCGATCTCCCCGGGGCTGACCGACACGTTGTTCCCCAAAGAACTCGCACCGGTCCTCACCGGACTCTCCCAGATCGCCCTTGTCCTCTTCCTGTTCGCAGTCGGGTACGAACTCGACCTGGGGCTGCTCAAGGGGCGCGCCCGCGCGGTGGTCAGCGTCTCCTTCGCCGCCTTCCTGCTGCCCATGGCGGCCGGATGCGGCGCGGCGATCCTCTTCCACGAGCAGTTGGCCCGACTGGGCGCACCCCAGCAGATGAGCCTGTCCTCGGTGCTGTTCTTCGGTGTCGCCCTGTCCATCACGGCCGTACCGGTCCTCACCGCCATAGTGCGGGAGAAGGGGCTGGCCGGCACCGTGCCCGGGATCGTCGCCGTCTCGGCGGCCGGGCTGATCGATGTGATGGGCTGGACGATCCTGGTCGGCACGATGCTGAAGTCCGGCGGCGAGGGCGGGCACGGCGGCCTCGGCTGGCAGCTGCGCCTGCTGCTGGTGGTGCTGTTCACGGCGACGATGCTGCTCGTGGCCCGGCCGGTGCTGCGCCGTGTGCTGTGGCGCCAGCAGGTCGATCCCTCGGTGCGCCTGGCCGGTCTGGTCGGCTTCGCCTTCGCGTCGGCATGGGTGACCCAGGCCCTGGGGCTGCACGTCATCTTCGGCGCGCTGCTCGCCGGTGTGGTGACGCCACGGGAGCGGGGGGCCACGCTGGACCCGGATCTGGTCCGGCCGCTGCACGACATCGGCCTGCTGCTGTTGCCGTTCTTCTTCGTGGTCTCCGGAAAGAGCGTGGAGATCGGAGCGCTTGACTCCACCGGGGTGGCCGCCGTGCTGGCGGTGACCGTGCTCGCCATCACTGTCAAGGTGGTCAGCGGGACGGTCGCGGCCGGCCTCTCGGGTCTGGATCGGCACGATGCGCGGACGGTCGGCGTGCTGCTGAACACCCGGGGACTGACCGAGCTGATCGTCCTGAACGCGGGGCTCCAGGCGGGACTGCTGAGCGGGCAGCTCTACACTGCGCTCGTCCTGATGGCCCTGGTGACGACCGTGCTCACGCAGCCCTTCCTGGTCGTGGTCCGCCTGCTGCGGGAACGGGCGGAGCGGACCCCTGACGGCCCGCCGGCCGACCGGCCGGCCGACCCCGGCGACACCACGGGCAACCCCTTGCCGTCGAGCGCCCCGGGCACCCTCTGATCTACGGGCATGGATCTACGGGCATGCCGTGGGCCCGGGTCCCCGGGAGGGGCTCCGGGCCCACGGCAGCTGCGCCTACAGCGGCATCGGCGCGATGTCGCACTCGATCCGCTGGTGCAGCCGGGCCGCCGTCAGCCAGGGGTGATCGGCTCCGAGCACCCGGGTGAAGCCCTGGACCGCTTCGGCGTTGAGGCCGTCGGCCTCCTCGATCCGGCCGAGCCCGCGCAGGTCGAGTGCCAGGTTCGCGCGGCAGGAGAGCGTCAGCGGGTGCTCGGGGCCACAGCTCCGTTCGAGCTTGGGCAGGTTCTCCTCGTCCAGGCTCCGGGCCGCGGTGAAGTCCAGCCGGGCGTAGTGGTTGTTCGCCAGCCCCAGTACCGCCGTGAGCGTGAACGGGTGCATGTCGCCCAGAGTGGCGAGGAAGGCCTCGGAGGCGTCGGTGTCCATGGCCTCGGCGGCATCGATCTCCCCGAGCCCGCGCAGGGTCGCCGCGAGGTTGGTCATCGTGATGAGCGTGTACGGGTGCCGGGGGCCCAGCCTGGAGCGGTAGCGCTCCAGGGTTTTCTCGCCGAGCTCGCGGGAGGCGGTGAAGTCCCCGCGCAGCCGCCGGTCGACGGTGGCGTTCACCGCGACGGCCAGGGTGTCGGGGTACTCGGCGCCGTACCGCACGGTGAACCGTTCCAGAGTGCTCTCGGTGAGGTCGGAGGCCTCCTGGAGCGCGCCGTCGCGGCGCCGGCACACGGCCAGGTTGCGGGCGGCCCGGATGGTGGACGCGTTGTCCTCGCCGAAGACCGTGCGGTAGATCCGGTACGTCTCCTCCTGCATGACGCGGGCGGCCGGGTAGTCGCCGCTCTCGCGGATGTCGATGGCCAGGCCGTTCATCGTGTTGAGGGTGAGGCCGTTGGTGGACCCGTAGAGCGTGTCCCACTGCCGGGCCGTCTCCTCGTCCAGCACCCGGGCTGTGGCGAACTGGCCGCAGGCGCGCAGCGTCACGCCGTACCCGTGGGCGGCCAGCAGGGCCGGGGGTTCCTCGGGGCCGAACAGGTCGCGGGCGCGGCCGTCGGCCTCCTCGTCCAGGGCGCGGGCCGCGTAGAAGTCGCCGCTATACCGCAGGGCGCCGGCCATCTGGGTCATGGAGTCGATGAGGTCCTCCTCCGCGATGGAGTCCCGCCGGGAGATGTCCAGGACGGTCTGGGCGAGCTCAAGGGCCTCACCGACCTCGCCGGTCTGCATCAGCAGGAAGGCCAGGTGCTTGCCCATCTGGAGGACCTGGGGGTTCTCCTCGCCCGACTGGGCGTTCCAGGCGGTCCACGCTTCCCGGGCCATTTCGGCGCCGGCGGTGTGGGCGCCCCAGTAGTAGAGGTAGAGGACCATGGACGTGATGAGTTCGCGGACCCAGGGGTCGGAGCTGCGGACGGCCCCACTGGTCATCACGTGCGGCAGCAGGGTCTGGTAGGCGGGCCACTGGTCGGGGGCGCCCGGGGCACCGGGTTTGGCGGTGGCGAGCATGACGTGGGCGGCGCGGCGGAGGTCCTGGGTCTGGTCCTCGTCCATGCCGGCGGTGAGCACGGCCTGCATCAGCCGGTGCATGTGCAGGGTGCGGTTCTTGTGGTCGAGCTTGATCAGCGACAGCTTGCTCAGGTCGCGGGTGGCCCGGGCGAGCAGGACCGGGTCGCGGAGCACCGGGTCCAGTTCCGGAGTGATGTCCACGTTGCGGGTGCCGCGCAGCATGCTCAGCGGAATCGGCTCGGGGGCCATGCAGGCGCAGATCTCGAGCAGTTGCCGGGCGGCCGGATTGCTGTCGGCCAGCTGGTCCAGCGAGATGTTCCACGCGGCGGCGACGGAGAGCGGGTAGTCCGGTGAGGGGTCGAGCTCCAGGATGCCGGGCTTGCGCTGTTCCAGCAGGTCCAGATATTCGGTGACGGGCATGCCCGTGGCGGCGTGCCAGGCGCCCGCCTGCTCGATCGCCAGCGGCAGGTCGCCGAGGGCGTCGGCGAGGCGGTCGGCGTCCTCGGCGCTCAGGTCCCTCGCCCGGCGCTGCAGGAGGGCGATGCTCTCCTCGCGTTCGAAGACGTTGACGGTCAGCGGCGTGGCGACCCGCTCCCACTCGCGGTTGCGGGAGGTCACGATGATCTTTCCGGGGCCGCCGGTGGGGAAGTAGGCGCGGACCGCGTCGATGTCCTCCGCGTTGTCGAAGACCAGCAGCCAGTTGTCGTACGGCCGGCCGGTGCGCAGCGCCTCGCGGACGGCGGGCACGGCCGTGTTGGCCTGGGGGCCGACGTCGAGGTTCAGGGCGCGGGCGAGGTCGACCAGGGCGCCGAGGACCAGGCTGTCCCGCTCCGCCGGGATCCACCAGATGACGTTGTACTCGTGGCTGTGCCGGTAGATGTACTCGACGGCGAGCTGCGACTTCCCGACGCCGCCCATGCCGTGCAGGGCGTGCGGGAGCACCGCGGCTGTCTCTTCCGAGCGCAGTTGATCCTCGACCGCTGCCAGCAGGCTCTCCCGGCCGGTGAAGTTGGGGTTCTTCGGCGGGACGTTCCCCATGACCCTCGGCTGGCCGGTGCGGACGAAGAGGGGTTGGGAAGCTTTGAGCTCCATGGTCTGGTCAGCCTTCCGGACTTCGGCATCAGAGGGGTTGGGGGTGGTCGTCGGCACACGTGCTCCAGGCGGTTCGTCGTCGTTCCGGGGAAACCAGCTCTTCTGTGTACTCATGCCCGCCTTTGTCGGCTGGTGCCCCTCGGCGTCGGTGGAGCCACCCGGTGCGGTGACAGCTCTGGGGGTGCCGAGGGAGCCGGCCGGCCCGGCGCCGACGCCTGCCGACACCCGGGCGGCCCGCCGGGCGTACGGTCCCGCGAGCGCCTTGAGCACCGCCAGTTCGACGCGTACCCAGGGCTGGTTCGCCGGGGTCCGCTCTGGCAGTGCGGCGCCTTCGGGGTCCTGGAGTGCGGCCCGCAACTGCACGCCCCGGTCGCGTGCGCTGGGCAGATCGGCGAAGAGGTTCACGATCCTTGCGAGCTGGCTGCGCGTCCCGGTGGCGAGGAGTGCTTCCCGGATGCCCTCGGCGAAGTCGGGCCGGCCGTCGCCGCCCGGGCCGCCCCAGTCGATGAGCCCGCCCATCAGGATCTCGGCAACGTGTTCGAGGTCGGTTTCGGGCAGGACCCGGTTCCGGAGCTCCTCGATCAGCTCGAACTCGAAGGGCACCGCGGCCAGATGGGTGGCCAGCCGGCGCGCGCTCGGGGTGGCCAGGGAGAAGAACCTGCGGACGGCCGTGTCGGCGGAGCCCGGTCCGGTGGTCCGCGGTGGCCGCAGGCCGGGGGTCGGCCGGCTCTTGGCCAGGGTGCCCGCGAGGAGGAACGGCAGGCTCCGTCGTACCCCGTGATCCCCCGCGACCAGGTCGGCCCAGGCGGTGAAGGACTCGGGTTTCAGGCTCAGCACGGGGACGGGTACGGCCGGCCGGGCGTCGGGTCCCCGCCGCGGGTCGGCTGCCGGCTCCCCCGGGGGCAGCCGGTGGCCGAGGCGCGTGTTGGGCGCGCCGAAACCGCCGGACTCCAACTCGGCCCGGTACGGGTGGGCCGAGGAGCGGTGCCACAGATAGGTGGGCAGCAGGTGCACCAGGGCGGTGGGCCCGCTGCGGGCGAGCTTCGTCAGCAGGCTGTCCGCCACCGGGCTGGCCCAGCCGTGTGCCAGTCCGTCGGTGACGAGGAGGTGGATGCGCGCGCCGCGCGTGTCGATCAGTTCCGAGGGATCGCCCGGCCGGTCCCCGGGCCAGCGCAGCCGGGCCTTCCCGCGGGACGGTAACTCCAGCCGCACCGTCCGCACATCGCGGAAGGCCCCGCTGCGGGCCGCCTCCACGGCGATCGCCCCGACCCGGTCCTCCCAGAGGGGCATGGTGGGTGCGGAATCGACCAGCAGGACGAGGGAGAAGGCCTTCTCGGTGGCGGGCCGGAGGTAGGGGATCCAGAGGTTGTCGGAGATGCCGTACCGGGCGGTCCGGTCCTCGTCCAGCTCGCTGCGGTGGCGGTCGGGCACGCTGCGGCTCAGCCGGTGCAGTGCCTTGGCGAGCCGCGGTGGTGCCGCGCGCCGCACCGGCCGCGGCCCTGCCGGGACTTCGGCCGGGCCGTTCGTCGTCGCCGTCGTCGCAGCCGGGTCCGGCCGCGCGGCATCGCCCTCCGGGGCGGACGGAGGCATGGCGGCGGAAGCGTCCACGCCCGGGCCGGGCGTCGGCGGCATCGCCGCTTCGCCGGCGGGCGGGCGGCTCGCCGGGGCGGCAGTGAGAGGTGTGTCGGGGGCGCTCGGCGGCACGGGTCTGTCCGCGTTGTCAGGGTGCTGCTCCCGGTCCGCGGCAGGGCGCTCGGCAGGCAGCTGCGGACGGGGGGCCGAGGCCGCCCGGGCAGCCGCGAGCCAGACGGCGTCCGCGATCTCCTGCCAGGTCGGACCGTCGGCTGCATAACCGTCCGTCCCGGCCTGGGCGTCGGGTGCGCGCTCCCTGGGAGAGCCGTCCATCAGCGGCCTTTCGCGAGGTCGCGCAGCAGCAGTTCAATGAGTTTACGCCCGTCGGCGTCCGCCTGAAAACCACCCGCCGTAGTCAAATGGACGGCATTGAGCAACTGGTCGACGGACTGAGTGCCTCCCTTGAGGACCCTGCGCTCGAACTCGTCGACGAGCGCCTCCACCCCTTCCGGCCTGCGCCGAAGGTGGCTCACCACGATCGCAACCAGCTGCTTGCGGCTGGGCGGGCGCATCTCCAGCGGCAGACAGCGGCGCCGGAACGCGGCCGGAAACTCCCGTTCCCCGTTGCTGGTGATCACCACGAGCGGGAACTCGCGGCACTCGACGTGCCCGCCGAGGATCTCGGCGCGGCTGCCGGGGTCGTCCGTGAAGACATTGACGGCGGGCAGCGCGCTGCGCACCAGCTCCGGCACGTCGTAGCTGCCGTTCTCCAGGACGTGCAGCAGGTCGTTGGGCAGGTCGATGTCGCTCTTGTCGAGCTCGTCGATCAGCAGGACCCGCGGCCGTTCGTAGGCGAGCAGAGCGGTGCCCAGGGGCCCGAGCGTGATGAAGTCGCCGAGGTACGGGGCCTGTTCGGGCGGCTCGGTGGGCTCGGTCGGCTCGGTGGACGGGGTGCCGGCGGGCGCGGGGTCGGCGCCGGCTCGCCAGGCGGCGATGGCCTGGGCGCGGCCGATGGAGTCGTACTCGTAGAGCCCGTCGCGCAGTGCCGTGCGGCTGACGATGCTCCACTGGAGGACCCGTCCGAGGCCCAGCTCGAGCGCCACCAGATAGGCGAGGGTGGACTTGCCCACGCCGGGAGGCCCGGTGACCAGCAGCGGGCGGCGCAGCAGCAGCGCGGCGTTGACGGTGTCGATGTCCTCGTCACGCAGGCTGTGCAGGGGCCCGCCGGCACCCAAGCGGCGGTGGACCGCGCGGTCGTCGGCGGCGGGGGCGGTCTGGAGCGGTTCGCCCGCGAACTCGCGCCAGGGCGGAGCGGGCGGGAGGGCCGGGGGAGCGTCGGCCGGTGCCGCGCCGGTTGCATGGAAGACGCGCCAGGACACCGGGCTTCCGGTACCGGTACCGGTTTCGGTAGCGGCTGTGGCCCCGACGGGGGTCCCGTTGACCGCGGAGTCCGCCCGCTCCCGCTCGTACTCGGTCATGCCGGTACCTCCTCGCAGTCGATCAGCCTGAACGGGTCGTCGTAGAAGAACGCCACGTACCGGCCCGGCAGTTGCGGACCGTCCTCTTCCGTTTCGGCCTTGGTCCTCAGTCGGTGGATGGTGGTGGGCAGCTGGGCCGTGGGGTAGCCGAGGAGCATGGTCAGCGGCGCCGTGTACAGCTGAGGTGACGGGTCCCGGCGGTCCCAGAGGGCCACCCCGACACCTTCGGCGATGGCGGCCTTCAGCGGTTCCAGGGCCTGCCCCTCCCGGGCGGGGGCGTCGAAGGTGACGGCGGTCAGCTGCTGGTCGGCCACCAGCTTGTTGCGCCAGATGCGCAGTCCGGTGCGGTGGTCATCGGCCGTCCAGCCGTGCGGCCGGGCCGCGGTGGCGGCCTTGAGCGCCTGCCAGCGGACGCGCCAGCGGCGCAGCTGTGCCGGGTCACGGGCGCGCATCCGTTCCAGGCTGCGCAGGTGGACGTAGTAACGCAGGCCGATCGGGACCGCGTCGGAGCCGTCGGGGGCCCAGCCGAGGCCCGCGATGTCCTCGTTGAGCATCGTGAAGGGCAGGACAAACTCGACATGGATCGGGCTTGTGTCCTCGCCGGTGCTGTCCGCGTCCGCCCAGGACGCCTCGCCGCGGCGGACCGCCCGCTCCACAGCGGCATCCAGCGTCTTCAGCGTGGCCCGTTCCATGGTCCCCGACACGGGGGCCCAGTATCCGGCTTCCTGGTTGACCCAGTGCCGTACCCAGATGTCGGGCGAACCGTCTTCGGCAGGATCCACCATGACGATCAGACAGCGCGGAATGTCCGGGTCAGGGGCGCTTGCCGTCTCGATCCGCTTGCGCCGCTCCAGCAGCGCCTCCCGGGCGCCGGTGACGCCTGCCGACCAGGTGTCGCACCACTCGCGCAGCCGGCGCCGGTCGCTCTCGCGCGGGGTGAGCAGGGCGGTGAATTCCAGCATGACCACGGCCGGCGGCAGCCCGTCGGCCTCGGCAGTGGCCTCCACCAGGTGCTCGAAGAGCTGGAGGGGGCTGAGGTGGCGGGGCAGGTCCAGCCGCAACTCGTGGGCCAGCCGGTCGTGCAGCCGGTTCCGGTCGAGCCCCGGGTGTCCGGCCAGCAGGGCGCGGGCGGCATTGACCTCCTTGTCCTCGAACGCACCGAGGATCTGGAGGGTGGGGCCGGGCTCGGGGGGCCAGACGCTCAGCAGCCGCTGGCGCATCCGTCCGGCGATGTCGCTGCCCTCGTGCAGCCCGACGGCGTAGAGGACGGCCTCCACACCCGCCTCCATGCCCGACTCGGCACCCGCCGCCTCCGCGCCGGCCGCCGCATCCTGCTGCCTGCGTAACACCGTCTGCACGAGGGCGACCGTATCGCTGCGGGCATCCCGGCCGGGCAGATCCACCGGACTTCCCAGGTATTCCCCTACGCTCTGGCCGAACAGCACCCGTTGACCGGGATCCCGGACGCAGTCCAACTCGCAGAGCTGCTCCACGAGGACCAGACGCAGCTGCACCCTGGGCGGCGGCAGCCGCGACGCGCTCATCACCACCGACCATCCCCCCAGAAGTCGGTACGGGTTTCCCTTCAGGCCCGCGAAGTTATCACGGCACTTTCATTGTCACCAGGAGATCTGATCAATAGTCACGTTCCGGCCCGGAAGTTCACCGCTGTTGCGGAAAACAGCCCTTCGAGGGCGGAGCGGTACGAGCGGGGGCCCAGGTTCATCATCCGGTCCCCGTCAGGGACCGGTACTCCCCGGGCGTCATGCCGAACTCCTTGCGGAAGGCGAGGTGGAATCCCACGTGGCTCTGGTAGCCGACGTGCCGGTAGATGTCCCGCTGCGGCACCGTGCCATCGGCCAGCAGCCGCCGGGCCTCCTGGAGGCGGCGCACCATCAGGTGGCGGGCCGGCGGTTCGCCGACGAGCTTGCGGAAGACCTCGGAGAAGACCGAGCGCGACATGCCCGCCTCGCGCGCCAGGCCCTCCACCGTCCACGGGGCGGTGTAGGCGCCGTAGATGGCGATCAGTGCCTTGCTGATGCCCTCGTGCTGGAGGGCCTGGAGGGCGGGTGAGGTCTCGGTGAGGCGTTGCATGGCGGTGCGCAGGGCGAGGATGAAGACCATCTCGAAGGCGCGCAGGGAGACCAGCCGGGAGCCGGGGGCACTGCGGGTGATCTCCCGGTTGAGGGACTGGAGGGTGCGCAGCAGCAGCGGCTCGCCCTGCAGCATCTGACGGCGCAGCACGATCACCCGGGGCAGGGCGCGGTAGAGGGCCGGCTTGGTGGTGGTGTCGTAGTGCAGGCTCGCGCAGAGGATCTCGGTGTCGGGCGGGGAACTGCCGAGGGTGACGACGCCCGAGCCGCCGAGGATGCGCTGCGGCAGGACGGAGGTGAGCTGGGTGGTGGCGCGGCCGGGTGCGGAGGCGAAGGTGTGGGCGGTGCCGTGCGGGAAGACCGCGAGGTCGCCCTGGCACAGCCGGATCGGCTCCTCGTCGTCGAAGGTGAGATAGCACGTGCGGCGCACCATGTAGTGCATGACCGCGTGGCTGTCCTCGTGGCCGGCGACGCCCCACACGCCACCCGCCAGCCACTTGCTGGAGTAGATGTCCGTCAGCCGTAACGGCTTCAGGAGTTCGCTGAGCACGTCGTCGTGAGCCACGGAGGATCCTTCGGTCGCGGTGGGTCTCGTCGGCCGATCCTAGCCGCGTACCTGCGAACTCCAGTTCGGAATTAATTCGTCGGGTGGTAGAGCTCGGCGACGAGGAAGGCCAGGTCAAGGGCCTGTCCGTGGTCGAGTTGGGAGCCGCGGGCGATGGCCCCGCTGGAGGGTTCGCCGCCGGTGAGTTCGAGGTGCAGGCCTCCGGGGTGGGTGCCCAGGGAGCGGTGGACCTCCACGAAGCCGCGCACCTCCTCGAGCACGGCGTCGAACCGGCGCGCCCCCATCGGGTCGCTCACCCAGCCGACCCGGGCACCGTCGGCGACCGCCTTCTCGACCAGGTCGGGCAGCACGTCCCGGACGCGGTCGGCGCCCGCGCGCAGCACGAAGGTGAGCCGGCCCGGCTCGCGGTCCGGGTCGAGGACGTCGAGGTAGCGCAGCACGGTGTCGGGGGTGGTGTCGGGGCCCAGCTTGACCGCGACGGGGTTGCGGATGCCGGAGAGGTACGCGATGTGGTCGCCGTCGGGCTGCCGGGTGTGCTCGCCCGCCCACAGCAGGTGGCCGCTGGTGGCGTACGGGTGGCCGGTGCGGTGGTCCTGCCGGGTCAGGGACCGCTCGTAGTCGAGGAGCAGGCCCTCGTGGCTGACGAAGAACTCGGTGGTGCCGAGGTTGCGGGTGTCCGCCCCGCACGCCGCCAGGAAGGCCAGGGTGCGGCCGATTTCGTCGGCCAGCCGCGTATAGCGGTCGCCCGAGGGGGACGCGTCGACGAACTCGCGGTTCCACGCGTGGACCTGGTGCAGGTCGGCGAAGCCGCCCCAGGCCAGCGAGCGGGCCAGGTTGAGGGTGGCCGCCGAGGCCTCGTATCGCCGCTGCAGCCGGCGCGGGTCGGCGGTCTCGGCGGTCTCGGACCGGGACGGGGCGAACTGCCCCGCCATCCGGCCCACCTTGACCACGGGCAGCCGGCTGGCGTGGGTCAGTACGACGGCCATCTGGAGGAGCGTGGTGAGCTTGCGGCGTACCCCGTCCTCGGTGACCGGCTCGAACGTCTCCGCGCCGTCTCCGCCTTGGAGCAGCAGGGCCTCGCCGCGCGCGACGGCCGCAAGTCGGGTGCGCAGCAAGTCGCATTCGTCGGCGAAGACGAGCGGCGGGGCCGTCGCCAGCGTGCCGAGGGGGTGGTGTGCGTCGTGCATTCCGAGTACCTCCATGCGGTCCGGTGTTGTCCGTCGCCCTTCCGGAAACCACTGAAATCCGCGGCCGACGGCCCAGTCAAGCGGTGGCCGAGTGGACCGCATCGGAAGTCCCGGAGTGGTCTGGCCCGTTTCCCCGCGTGCTGTTTCGCTGGACGGCATCGGACCGGCCCGACGGGCCGACAATTCACGGAGAATTCATTGATGACGGCAATCGAGGCGATTCCTGTCCGGGTCGACGCGTCCGCGTTGCCGCCCCACGATCCGCTCGATCTGTACGTACGGCTGCGGGAGGTGCTCCCCGCCGAGGATGTCTTCCTGCTGGAGAATGCAGAGCCGGGGCGGAGGACCGCGACCGTGGGCTGCGGACTGCTCTGTGAGGTACGGGTCTTCAGCGGGGCGGCCGGCAGCGGGGCGGGGGCGGCCGGGCGCCTGGAGGTCAGGGGCCTGCCGGTCATCACCGACGCACTGGTCGCCGCGGCCGTACGGCTCGGACTCACTCCCGAAGCCACGGCGGGCGACGACCCGGTGGTGCGGTTGCACTTCGAGGGCGCCGAGCCGATGTGGCGGGTCCTGGAAGCGGCCCGGCAGCTGTTCCACGTGACCACGGACGAGCCCGCCACCTCGTACGCGTTCGGCTTCCTGACCACGTTGAGCTACGAGTCGACCTGGTTCATGGAGTCGCTCGCCCCCCGCACCAAGGCGCCGACCGGCCCCGATGTGACGCTCGCCCTGTTCCGCGACACGGTCTGGTACGACCGCGTGACGGGCGCGACGCGGCTGCTGCACGCCGAGAGCCCGGCCTTCGACGTACCCCGGGCCGCTGTCGCGGAGTCGGCCGGGGCGGCAGCGGCGGAGCCCGGCCCCCAGGGCCATCCCATTGCGCCCGCCCCGCTGTCCGTGCGCGACAGCGTGGACCGCGCGACCTTCCTCGGCTGGGCGCAGCGCTGCCTGGAGCACATCCGGGTCGGCGACATCTACCAGATCCAGATCGGGCACCGGGTCGACGTACGCACGGAGTTGACGCCCGTGGACGTCTACCGCCGGCTGCGCGGGCGCAACCCGTCCCCGTACATGTACCTGCTGCCGCGCGCCGAGGGGCTGCTGATCGGGGCGAGCCCGGAGCTGTTCCTGAAGATCGAGGGGGACGAGATCGTGATGCGGCCCATAGCGGGCACCACGCGGCGCGGCCCCGACGAGGAGGAGAACCAGCGCCGCATCAAGGAGATGCGGGAGAGCAGCAAGGAGCAGGCCGAGCACATCATGCTGGTGGACCTGTGCCGCAACGATCTCGGCCGGGTCAGCAGGCCCAGTACGCAGCCGGTGGACCGGCTGATGGCGGTGGAGACCTTCTCGCATGTCTTCCACCTCGTCTCGACGGTCACCGGGCAGCTGGAGAAGGGCGTCGGCATCTGGGACGCGGTCCGGGCCGCCTTCCCGGCCGGGACCATGACGGGCGCGCCCAAGATCCGGGCCATGGAGATCATCGACGAGCTGGAAGAAGAGCCGCGCGGCAGCTACGCCGGCGCCGTCGGGCTGCTGGACGCGCGGGGCGCGTGGAGCGAGCTGGCGCTGTGCATCAGGACCGTCGGCTACGACGGCACGACCTACGCGACCCAGACCTCGGCGGGCATGGTGGCCCAGTCGGAGCCCGAGGCGGAGTGGCGCGAGACGCTGGCGAAGATGGGTGCGGCCTACTGGGCCCTCACCGGTGAGGAGTTGCTGTGACCACGCGGGACACCAGGGTGCTGCTGATCGACGCGTACGACAGCTTCGTCCACATCATCAACCAGTACCTGCGCACCCTCGGTGCCCGCACCGAGGTGGTCCGGGCGTTGGAGCGGACCCCGGAGGAGCTGGCCGCGCTGGAGCCGGATGCCGTGGTCCTCGGCCCCGGGCCCGGCCATCCCGCCGAGTCCGGGCACGTGGAGCTGGTGCACCGGTTCGCCGGCCGGGTGCCGCTGCTCGGGGTCTGCCTGGGCCACCAGGCGATCGGGCTCGCGTACGGCGGCCGGGTCGAGGTGGCCGAGCAGGTGATGCACGGCCGCACGAGCACGGTCCGGCACGACGGCGACGGCGTGTTCCGGGGCCTGGGCAACACCCTCGAGGCGACCCGGTACCACTCGCTCATCGTCGCCGAGCCGCTGCCCGAGGAACTGGTGACGACAGCGGTCTCCACCGATCACGGGTATGTGATGGGCCTGCGCCACCGGACCCTGCCCGTCGAGGGCGTGCAGTTCCACCCGGAGAGCATCATGACCACCGGCGGCGTGCAGATCCTGGACAACTTCCTGGCGACGGCACGCAGCGACCGGGCAGCCCCCGCGGGCACGCCCGGCCGCTGAGCGGGCCGGGGCCGCTCACCGGGCCCGCCCGGCGTACGAGAGGCCCACCTCCCGCATCGCCTCCAGCACACCGGAGCGGGGCAGGTGCGCGTGCCCCACGACCAGGGCCGGGGCATCGCGGCCGGGTCGGGTGTGGAAGCCCGCGCCGCCGCGCACCAGGACGCTGCGGCGCAGCGCCCCGGCCACCACGGCGGCCTCGTCGACGTGCCGGGGCAGCCGTACGTAGGCGTGCAGGCCCGCCGCGGCGCCGAGGACGGTGGCCCCGGGCAGGTGGCGGGCGACCGCCTCGTCCAGGGCCTCGCGGCGGCTCGCGCTGAGCTCGGTCAGCCGCCTCAGGTGCCGGTCGAACAGCCCGCTGCGCAGCAGTTCGGCGCAGGCGAGCTGGGTGAAGGACTCGCTGCCCAGGTCGCGGCGGGCCCGGACGCGCAGCAGCGGGTGCAGCAGAGCCTCGGGGGCGGCCAGCCAGCCCAGCCGCAGCCCGGGTCCCAGGATCTTGCTGGCCGTGCCCGCGTAGACCACCCGCTCCGGGGCCAGGCGCTGCAGGGCCAGCGGGCGGGGGCCGCGGTCGTACCACAGCGCGCCGTCGTAGTCGTCCTCGATCACCCAGCCGTCCACGTCGTGCGCCCACTGGGCGAGCTCCTCGCGGCGGCCGGCCGACAGGGTGACGCCGGTGGGGAACTGGTGGGCGGGGGTGACCAGGACGGCGCGGGCCCCGGTGGCCGCCAGCGCGTCGACGACGATGCCCTCCTCGTCCACGGGCACCGGCACCGGGCGCAGGCCGTTCTCGCGCACGAAGTGCCGCTGCCCGGGGTGCCCGGGGTCCTCCAGGGCCAGCGCGTCGATGCCCAGACCGGGCAGTACGGCGCACAGCAGCCCCAGGGCCTGGGCGAAGCCGCCCGTGACCATGAGGTGCTGGGCGTCGGCCCGGACCCCCCGCAACCGCCCGAGGTGACGGGAGAGTTCGACGCGCAGGGCACCTTCCCCGGCCAGCGGCGGATAGCCGTTGCCGCCGGGCTCGGCGGTGCGCAGCGTGCGCTGGTAGGCGGTGAGCCATTCGGTGCGCGGGAAGGCGGGGGTGTTGTTGCCGCCGGCCCGCAGGTCCCAGCGGACGGCCGGGGCCAGGTCCTCGTCCAACAGCAGTGGGACGACCGGCTGTTGGGGCAGGTGGCGCACCACCCGGGTGCCGGAGCCCTGGACCGCCTCGAGATAGCCCTCGGCGACGAGCTGGCCGTACGCCTCCACCACCACGCTGCGCGACACCGACAGGTCCTCGGCGAGCTGCCGGCTGGACGGCAGGCGGGTTCCGGGCTGGAGTATTCCCGCCTCGACTTCGTCCCGGATGAACACCTGGATCTGTGAGGTGAGGGATTCGGTGGAATCCCTCGATATCTCGACCGTCATGTGCAGTGCCATGGAAATGACCTTCTCATTGGACCGTGATTCCTCCGGTCAACTGGTCTGGTGGGCCGTCGAGTTCCTTATCCAAACTGAATTCCGTGACTGCACAGACCACGGCCCGTTGCTGGCCGGACCTGCTGAACGCGCTGCTCGACGGGCGGCACCTGACGGCCGCGGACACGGACTGGGCACTGGGCCGGGTCATGGCCGGGGAGGCCGGGGCCGCACGGCTCGCGGGACTGCTGGTCGCGCTGCGGGCCAAGGGCGAGACGGTGGACGAACTGGAGGGACTGGTCCGGGCGATGCGCCGGTACGCCACGCCCCTGGCGGTGGCCGGGCCCGCCGTGGACATCGTGGGGACGGGCGGTGACGGGTCGGACAGCGTCAACATCTCCACCATGTCGGCCGTTGTCGCGGCGGGCGCCGGGGCCCGGGTCGTCAAACACGGCAACCGGTCGGCCTCCTCGCGGTGCGGGTCGGCCGACGTACTGGAGGAGCTGGGCGTCGTGCTGGAGCTGCCGCCCGAGGACATTGCCGCGGTGGCGGAGGAGACCGGCATCACCTTCTGCTTCGCCCCGCTGTTCCACCCGGCGCTGCGGCACGCGGCCGGGCCGCGGCGGGAACTGGGCGTCCGTACCGTCTTCAACCTGCTGGGCCCCCTGTCGAATCCGGCTCGCCCCTCGGCGCTCGCGGTCGGGGTCGCCGACCGCCGGGCCGCGCCCCTGATCGCGGGGGTGCTGGCCCGGCAAGGGGTGTCGGCGCTGGTCTTCCGGGGGGACGACGGCATGGACGAGCTCACCGTCACCACCACCTCCACCGTGTGGTCCGTGTCCGGGGGCGAGGTGCGCGAGGAGGTCTTCGACCCGCTCGCCGTGGGGATCCCGCGGGCCGACGCGGCCGGGCTGCGCGGCGGCGACCGGGCCCACAACGCCTCGGTGGCCCGCGACCTGCTGGCGGGCCGGCCGGTGCCGAGGGCGGTGCGGGACGCGGTGCTGCTGTCCGCGGCGGCCGGTCTGGCCGCGCTGGAGCCGTCCGCCGACCCGGTGGCCGACCGGCTGGCCGCCGGGGTGGAGCGGGCCGCCGCGGCGCTGGACTCGGGCGCGGCGGCGGCCGTTCTGGAACAGTGGCGGACGGCGACGGTCAAACGGGCTGCGCAGGGGGCGCGCTAGCGCGGGGCCCGGCCGGCGCGCGGTTCCACGGACAGCGCGTGCCGGAACACCCCGCGCGGGTCCCAACGTGCCTTGACCTCCTGGAGCCTGGCGTAGTTGGCGCCGTAGTACAGCTGGTGCCAGGGCTGCGCCGAGCGGTTGCGGCTCGGGTCGCGCAGGTCGGTGTCGGCGTAGTTGACGTACGCGCCGGCCGTGCTGCTGCCCGCGGTGTCGACGGGCGCGCCGCCGGTC
The DNA here is from genome assembly GCF_040296685.1 of Streptomyces sp. NPDC002054. NCBI lineage: Bacteria > Bacillati > Actinomycetota > Actinomycetes > Kitasatosporales > Streptomycetaceae > Streptomyces > Streptomyces sp. NPDC002054. The sequence goes on along the minus strand of NZ_JBEOXT010000011.1, from coordinate 160,622 downwards.
GCCGCGTACACGTCCTCGTAGAACTCCCGCTGGAAGGCGATGTGTTGCGCGTCCTGGGCCGGGTCGGTCCACTCGCTGACGTACATCAGGATCAGCGTGCTGTCCCGGTGTACGAGGGCGGTGGCGTCGGGGGCGACCGTGTTGACCCGGCCGCCGTAGGGGGCGATGAGGACGCCGCTGCCTGGGTGGTCGTAGTCGGCGCGGGTCAGGTGCCGGTGCAGGGCGGCGGCCTGGGCGTCGTCGAAGGCGGTGCGGTGGTAGGCCGACTTGCCCTTGATGCGCTTGCCGGAGGGCCGGTCGGCGAAGCCGGACCACTGGGTGGCCAGCAGCCAGGGCAGCCGGCGGCGCTCCACGGTCACCCCGCGGGCGCCGACGCCCGCGCCGACGGCGGCCACGAAGGCGTCGAGGCGGCCTTCGGGGTCCGCACCCGCGGCGGTGGAGAGCTGGACGTTGAGCGCCACCGCGCCACCGGAGCGGTGGAAGGCCGCCAGGTGGCTGTACAGGTCCCGCTGCGGGTCGTCGGCGCCGTTGTGGGCGGCGTGCCAGGCGCTGTAGTTCTTCACGAGCCGGACGAAGGAGCGCTCGTCGAGGTCGGCCCACTGCCACAGGACCGTGCCGACGAGCAGTTCGGCGGGCGGCTGCGGCAGGGCGGTCTGCGGGGTGCGCCCGCCGAGGCCGGGGGTGCGGAACCAGTAGCGGGTGACGATGCCGAAGTTGCCGCCGCCACCGCCGGTGTGGGCCCACCACAGGTCGCGGCGCGGGTCCTCGGGCTCGCGGGTGGCAACGACCGCGCGGGCGGTGCCGGTGGCGTCGGCGACCACGACCTCGACGGCGTACAGGTGGTCGACGGTCAGGCCGTGCGTGCGGTTCAGCGGGCCGTAGCCGCCGCCGCTGACGTGTCCGCCGACGCCGACCGTCGGGCAGGAGCCGCCGGGTATCGCGACGCCCCAGCGCTTGAACAACTGCTCGTTGATCTCGCCGAGGGTGGCCCCGGCGCCCACCGAGATCGCCCGGCGCGCGCCGTCGTAGGCGATGGTGTCGAGGGCCGACAGGTCGATGAGGGCGCGTACGTCGGCGTTGTCGACGAAGTCCTCGAAGCAGTGGCCGCCGCCGCGTACGGCCGGCCGCCTGCCGCTGTCGAGGGCCTTCTGGACGGCGGCGACGACCTGGGCGGTGGTGTGCGGGACGCAGACCCACTCCGGGGTGCCCGCCCAGCGCTGGTTGACGCCGCGGGTCAGGTCGCCGTACTGCGGGCTGTCCTTGCCGATGTACGTGGCGGTGTCGGTTGCCGCCGCTGCCGTCGCGGCCGGTCCGGTGTGGGCCTGGGCGGCGGCGGGAACGGCGCCGAGCGCCGGGCCGGCCGCAACGCCCGCGCCGACCGCGGCCGTGGTGCCGAGGAAGCTTCGGCGGGTGCTGGGGGTGGCGTTGGTTCCGGTCATGTGGATGTCTCTCCGAGCGCGGACAGGAAGAGGTCCTGCTCCTGCTGGGCGCCCTTGATGCGGTGGCCGTTGCTGAAGGTGAAGACGGGAACGGCGGTGATGCCGTCCTCGCGGGCGGAGCGGATCTCGGCGCGGACCTCGGCGAGGTCGCGGTTCGAGGCCAGGTACGCCAGGGCGTCCTCGCGGTCCAGCCCGGCGCGGGCGGCGAGGCCGGCCAGCAGCGTGGGGTCCGCGATATTGCCCCGGTGGGTGAAGTAGGCGGCGAAGACGAGCTCTTCGAGCGCGCTCTGCACCGCCCGGCCGGCGACGCGGCCCGCGTGGCGCAGCAGCCGGTGGGCCTGGAGGGTGTTGACGGCGTAGCCGGAGGCGTTGTGGAAGGTGATGCCGTGGCGGGGTCCGGCCGCGGTGACCTCCTCGTCCATGCGGCGGGCGCGCTCGGCGCCGTACTTGCCGCCCAGCCACTCGATCATCGGGGTGGGCTCGGCGGGGTGCTCCCCGTCGATCTGGTAGGGGTGCGCCACGACCTGGACGTCCTGCCGCCCCGAGGCCGCGAGGGCGGCTTCGAAGGTGCGCTTGGTGATGTAGCACCAGGGGCAGGACAGGTCCGACCAGATGTCCACCCGCAGCGGCGGGGTGCGGTCTGTGTTCACAGGGCGGCTCCGGTGACGGTGACGGGGAGGACGGAGTGGGTGGGCCGGTGGTTGACGTGCTCCGGGTCGAAGCCGCCCAGCCGGGCGAAGTCGGCCGAGATGTCGGCCAGTTCGGTGCCCGGGAAGACGTCCTGGACCCGGTCGAAGCCCTCGGGGGCACGCTCGTGGGCGAGGTCGATGACGACCTCGGGACCCTGGCGGCGGGCCGCCTGCTGGATGCGGGTGAGCGCGGGGAGCCGTTCGGCCTCGTACGCGGCCAGGGCCGCGTGCGGGTCCTCGTACAGCGCCAGTGCGCGGGCGAGGACGCGGGCGTCCACGATGGACTGGGTGGCGCCGTTGGAGCCCATCGGGTACATGGCGTGGGCCGCGTCCCCGAGCAGGGTGACCGGGCCGTGGGTCCAGCGCGGCAGCGGGTCGCGGTCGACCATGGGGTAGACGTACGCCTCGTCGGCGGTGCGGATCAGCGCGGGGATGTCGAGCCAGTCGAAGGCCAGGTCGGTGAAGGCGTCGAGGAAGTCGGCGGGGCGCACCGCGTGGTTCCAGTCGGCGGGCTCCGACTCGCTGCCGGGGTCGGCGGTGCGAGCCACCGCCCAGTTCATCAGGACGCTGCCGGGCGGGGCGCCGGCGGGCCGGTCGCGGTCGGCGCCCGGTGCCGACATGGGGTAGACGACGGCGCGCCGGCGGTCGTCCCCCGCGATGACCATCGTGCGGCCGTCCAGGAACGGCGGCGCCCAGGTGGTGCCCCGCCAGACGATCAGCCCGTTCCAGCACGGCGGGCCCTCGTCGGGGTACAGGGTGGCCCGCACGGCCGAGCGGATGCCGTCGGCGCCGACGAGTACGTCCGCCTCGGCCTGCGAGGTGCCCCCGGCGGCCGGGTGGCGCACGCTGACGCGCACCCGGCCGTCGGGCAGCGGGGTGAAGCCCTCGACGCGGGAGTCGGTCACGATGACCCCGTCTCCGAGCCGCTCGCGTACGGCGTCGGCCAGCACGGACTGGAGCCGGCCGCGGTGGACGGAGAGCTGCGGCCAGTGGTATCCGGCCTGCAGGCCGCGCGGTTCGTGCCAGATGGGCCGGCCGTGCCGGTTGTGGTAGCCGAGGCTGCCGGTGGGCACGGAGACCGCGGACAGCTCGTCGAGCAGGCCGAGTTCGGCGAGCTCGCGCACGGCGTTGGGCAGGATGTTCAGCCCCACGCCCAGCGGGCGGATGTCGGATACGGCCTCCAGCAGCCGTATGTCCCCCGGGCGCACCCCGGCGGCGTGCAGGCTGAGGGCGGTGGTGAGCCCGCCGATCCCGGCACCGGCGATCACGATGCTCATGCGGGCCTCCGCTCGGTGCCGTGGCCGTGGCCGTGGCTGTGGCCGTGGCCCTGGTGTCCGTGGTGGCCGGCGGCCTGGCCGGCGCGGCGGCGGGCCGTGGTGCGGGTGGCCTCGGAGGTCACCCGGGTGAGGTCGATGATCTGCCGCAGCAGGTCGACGCTCGCGCCGCCGCTGCCCACCGGGTAGAGGCGCAGGTCGGCGTCGTACGCCTTGCGGGCGATGCCCAGGTGACGGCCGCGGAAGACGACGATGACGCGCAGCATCCGGGCCAGCGCCTCGCCGCTCTCGCGCAGCGCGGGGTCGCGCCGCTCGGCCTCCTCGGGGTCGTCGCCGAAGGCGTCGACCAGCCGGGTCACCACGGACGGCACCCGGGTCCAGCGGTCGAACAGGTCGCGCCAGCGGCGCAGGCTGTAGGGCACGGAGTCGCGCAGGAACTCCTCGTACTCCGGTTCGCTGCGGTCCGAGGCCCAGATCGCCTGGTCGATCAGCCAGAGCGGCACCTGGGCGGCGGCCGGGCCGAGCAGCCCCCGGCCGTCGACGGTGATGTCCTCGAAATAGGGGCGCAGCACCTGGGCGAAGAACTCGGGGCTGACATTGGAGACGACCATGTCGATGGCGCTGACGGTGGTCTCGACGTGCCGGGTCAGCTCGTCGGTGACCACCGCGAACTTGGGGTCGGACAGGTCCATCTCGCTGAGGTCCGCGGCCAGTTCGAGGCCGTCGCGCAGGTGCGGGAAGACCATGCGGACCGACTCCTGGAGGTAGGCCTCCTGGACGTCGCCGGTGTACATGCGCTGGCGTCCGCCGACCGGGTTCCAGGTGCAGTAGTGGTGCACGGTGTCGCGGGGCACCATGTCGGTCCTGCGGCCGAGTTCGAGGAGTACCGGCTGCACCTCGGGGACCAGGTCGAGCGGTTCGGGGCCGTGGCGCTTGATCGACCCGAGGAACATGCCGAGGTCGCGCATCGCGGCCACGCACATCTCCAGGGAGTACGCGTCGACGGCGGCCGTCGTGGGGACGAGCCGGCGCAGCGCGGCGGTCAGGGCGGGGACGTCGCCGTCGGCGTTCTGCCGGCGCAGCTCGAAGCAGGCGCGGTCGGCATTCAGCGGGTCCAGGTTCTGTATGGCGGTGGTGCGTATGGGGTTGCCCAGGTCGACATCGACAAGGTGCGACATGTGTGACTCCGTAAGGATCGGGCTGTGGGATAAGGACATGCGTGCGGGTGAGCCGTCGCACGCGGACGGGCACGGGCGCAGGCACGCGGCCTCGCCGCGCGGCCGTGGTCGGCGCGGGGCGGGTGGCGGCCATGACGCGTGGCGGAGAGGGAGGGAAGCTCGGTAGCGGGCGTGGGGGAGGCGACGGAGTGTCGCGCGCCCGCGGCGCCAGATCACCGGACGGGGCGGTTGCCGGAGCCGGCGGTCGTGGTCGTGGCCGGAGGCGGCCCTGCTCAGCCGGTGGCGGTGAGCAGGGAGTGGCGCCCGCCGCGCCACGGGTGGGGTGGCAGGGTGACCACCCGGCCGGGCGCAGCGGCGAAGGCCGCCGCCTCGGGTTCCGGTGCGCTCTCGGTGGGGCGGGTACACCACTCGGCGAGCGCCCGGTGCAGCGCGGCGTGGCTGTCACCGCGCACGGTGAGCGTGTGGTGGTGCCGGGTGCGGCGGGTCGCCGACGTCCAGCAGATGTCCCGCGCGTGGTCGCGGCGTCCGGGGCCGTCGGGCGCGAGGTGCGCGAGGTAGGCCCGGACGAGGGCGGCGAGTTGGTCCGCGGTCGGCGCGGACAGGACCAGCGGCCAGGGGCCGTCCGGTACGGCTTCGGGGGCGGACTCGGATATGGACTCGGGCGCGGACGCCAGGACGACGTGGACGTTGACGCCCGAGATGCTCTGGCCGTTGACCGCGGCCAGGTGCGGGCGGCCGGGCCGGCGGGGCGGCAGGGGCCGGGTCGTGGTGGGCACGACGAGCGGGAGCCGGTCCCAGTCGACCAGCGGCGAGGGCTCCTTCAGGTGCAGGCTGGCCGGCACGGCCCGGTGCTCCAGGCACAGCACGGTCTTGATGAGGCCCGCGACGCCGGCCGCCGCCTCGCAGTGGCCGATGTTCGTCTTCAGGGACCCGACGAGCACCGGACGTCCGGCCGGGCGGCCCTCGCCGAGCACCTCGTTCAACGCCCCGAGTTCCACCGCGTCGATCCGGGTGCCGGTGCCGTGCGCCTCCACGTAGTCGACGTCCCCGGGGGACACCCCGGCGTCCTCGTAGGCCCAGCGCATCGCGAGCCGCTGGCCGGTGCGGGACGGGTCGGTCAGCCGTTCCTTGGTGGCGCCGTCGTTGCCGACCGCGCTGCCGAGCAGCACGGCCCGGACACGGTCACCGTCGGCCAGCGCCCGGTCGAGGGGCTTGAGCACGACCATGCCGACGCCGTCGGAGCGGACGAAGCCGTTCGCCGAAGCGTCGGCGAACTTGCAGCGCCCGTCGGGTGCGAGCACCCCGGCTCGGCCGAACAGCCGGCCGGCCGCGGGGGCCAGGACCGTGTTCGCGCCGCCGGCCAGGGCCAGGGCGGCCTCCCCGGCCCGCAGGCTCAGGCAGGCCAGGTGCACGGCGGTGAGCGAGGACGCCTGTCCGGTGTCGACGGTCACGCTGGGCCCGTGCAGGCCGAAGGCGTACGAGATCCGGCCCGCGAGCAGGGACCTCTGCTGGGTTCCGGCGAGGCTGCCGAGCGGGTCGAGGCGGTCCTCGGCCCCGGCATCGCGCAGCCGGTCCCAGTGGTCACCGTGGCTCTGGCCGGCGTACACGGCGGTACGGGTGCCCGCCAGCGAACCGGGCAGGGTGCCCGCGTCCTCCAGGGCCTCCCACGCCGTGGTGAGGAGCAGCCGCTGCTGCGGGTCGATCAGGGCGGCCTCGTCGTCGGTGATGCCGAAGAAGTCCGCGTCGAAGGCGTCGACTTCATCGAGAAACCCGCCGCGAGTGCCGCTGTTACTGTCGCCTGCGAACCGGTCGCGGGGCAGCGCCCCGGTGGCGTCGGTGCCGTTGTCGAGCAGGTTCCAGAGTGCTTCGGGGCTGTCTGCGCCGGGCAGTCGGCAGGCCATGCCGATCACTGCGATCGGAGCCCCGCTGTTGCGTAACATGTGTTTCTTTTCCTCCCCCGTGTTCCCCCGTGCGTGCCGCCCCGGTGTCAGGGGCGCCGGCCGGTGGCCGTGCCCCTGACACCGGGCCGGTTCAGTGCGCCGCCGGGGCCCAGTGGTCCCAGGGCTGCGCCTTGATCCACTCGATGGTCGGCGTGAGCCGTACCCCGAGCTCGGACTCGACCCGCCGGGGGTCGGTGTGCAGCAGGTCCGGGGCGTCCCCGGTTCCGACATGGTGGTAGATCCCGGCGACGCCCGCGGCGGCCTCGGCACCCACCACCTGTCCCAGGCCCTGCTCGAACTGGTCGACGGGCAGCGGGAGATAGCTGACTTCCCGGCCCAGCACCTGGGCAAACAGCGCGGCGAGCTCCGGGCCGGTGAGCACATCGGCGCCACCGATGGGCAGCACCCGGTCGGTCACGCCGTCCTTCTCCAGCGCGGCGACGACGAGCTCGGCGAGGTCGACGTGCGACAGCCAGGCCACGCGCTGGTCGGCGGGCAGAGGGTAGGCCAGCACCCCGTCGTTGACCAGGGCCGGGCCGTTCCACGGGCTGAAGAGGTTGTCGAGGTAGACCGGCGGGCGGACGACCACGGTGGGCACGCCGCTCGCGCGCAGCACCTCCTCGGCGGCCCGCCGGCTCTCGAACCCGGCGTAGGGCGTGGTGTCCTCGGGCAGCGGGGTGTTGACGTTGTAGACGAGCCGCTCGACCCCGGCCTCGCGGGCGGCGTCGGCGATGTTGCGGGCGTAGCCGGTGACGGTCTCGATGTCGTACACCAGCGGCAGCACCACGGCGGCGTGGGTGACGCCCTCGAACGCCCGCCGGACGTCCTCGGCGTTGCCCAGGTCACCGGGGACGAAGGTGACGGCGGGGTCGACGGGGCCGGTGACCCCTTCGGGGTGGCGGGCCAGGCCGCGCACCTCGTGTCCGCGGGCGGCGAGCAGCCGGGCCACGGCCCCGCCCTGGAAGCCGGTGACTCCCGTTACCAGGAAACGCCTCGGGCGGTCCTCGGTCATGTGTTCCTACCTCTCTGTTCCGATACTGCCGGCCGGCTGCGTGCCGGTCGGAAGCTGCGGGGGTGCGGGCGATGCAGGTGATACGGGTGGTGCGGCCGGTACGGGCGGGGCCGCGGGTACGACCAGCCGGGTGCTGAACAGGGCGGCGGCCAGGGCCAGTGCGCCGCCGACCAGGAAGGCGAGGCTGAACCCCTCGGTGAGGGCCGCGTCGGCACCGCCGGCCGGGCCCACGGCCTCGGTGCGGGCCGCGGCGACGCCGGAGAGGATCGCCAGGCCGAGCACGGAGCCGAACTGCATGCTGGTGTTGACCAGGCCGGAGGCGAGGCCGGCCTCGTGTTCCGCGGTGCCCAGGGTCGCGGCGATATTGGTGGTGATCGACACCAGCGGCAGGGCGACGCCGAGCAGCAGGCTGGGCGGCAGTACGTCGGCGGCGAAGGAGCCGGTGGGCGAGAGCAGCGACTGCCAGGCCATGCCGGCGGCGACCAGCACGAATCCCGTGCACATCACGGCCCGCAGCCCGAACCGGCCGATCAGCCGGTCGGTGAAGGACGCCACGGCCACCACGACCAGGGACAGCGGCAGCAGCCCGAGACCGCCACTGACCGCCTCGTACCCCAGAACCGCCTGGAGATAGAGGCTGACCAGGAAGAACATCGGGAACAGGGCCATCTGCCACATCGCGGCGAGCAGGTTCGCCAGCCGCAGGGTGCGACGCCGGAAGACCTCCGGCGGGACGAGCGGGAACGCGGCCCGGCGCTCGACCACGACGAACACGACGAGCAGGACGACGGCCGCACCGCCGGTCAGCCAGGTCTCCGGCGCGCTCCAGCCCGCCTCCCCGCTGCTGACCAGTGCGTACGCCAGCAGGGCGAGGCCGAGGGTCACGGTGGTCGCGCCGGGCAGGTCGAAGCCGCGGCGGTCGCCGGCGGCGGCGCGGCCGGGCGGGAGCAGCCGGGTGGCGGGGGCGATCAGCGCGAGGCCGACGACCACGTTCATCGCGAACGTCGACTCCCAGCCGAGCCAGCTGGTGAGCACCCCGCCCAGGACGGTGCCCGCCGCGCCGCCCGCTCCCGCCATGGCCGCGAAGACGCCGAGGGCCTTGTGCCGTTCGGGTCCGTCCTCGAAGAGCATGAGGAGCAGGGCGAGGGCGGCTGCCGCGGCCATCGCGGCGCCGATGCCCTGCACGGCACGGGCCGTGATCAGCAGGGCGGCGCTGTTGGCGAAGCTGCCCAGGAGGGAGGCGACGGAGAGGGTGGCGAGGCCGGCGATGTAGAGCCGGCGGCGGCCCAGCACATCGGCCGCGCGCCCGCTCAGCAGCAGCAGTCCGCCGAAGGAGACGAGGTAGGCATTGGCCACCCAGGACAGCGCGGCGGGCGAGATGTCCAGGTCCGCACCCATGGAGGGGGCGGCCACGTTGATGACGGAGGTGTCCAGGATCAGGACGAACTGGGTGGAGGCGAGGAGGGCGAGCGCCCAGGTGCGGTTGCGGTCAGCTGCCATCATGGCCGCTCCACTGCCCGGACGGGCCGTCGCCGAGGTCGTAGCCGTCCAGGCAGGACTGGGTGAACGCCTCGAGCAGGTCGGGGCGGCCGTCGCGGACGATGCCGGGCAGGTAGACGTGCGGGGCGCCGTGGTAGAAGCGCTCGTACTGCTCGTGGCGGCTGGCGAACTCCGAGCCCAGCGCGTCCCAGGCCAGCTTCATCAGCTTGATGCGCTGCTCGGCCGGGTGGCCGGGGGAGCGGACGTACTTGGCGACCAGCGGGCCCAGTTCGGGGTGGCCCAGGTCGTAGCCGGACGCGGGCAGCTGGATGAGTCCGCCACCGGCCAGCATCTTCAGCTCGGCGAGCACCTTGGGGTACAGGTCGCCGGCCATGGCGCGGTGGGCGGAGGCGATCTCCCGGTTGATGTGCACCGGGCCGCCGGGGCCGCCGACCGTCTCGTACTCGCTCTCCGCCGCCAGGACCATCGACTTGGCGATGTTGAGCCAGCCGATCAGCCGTCCGATCTGCATCTGGACCGGAGGCAGGGAGTAGGTGTTGTTGGCCTTGGCGATGAGGATGGCGAGGCCGGTGAGGAACTCCAGCTTGGTCCAGTAGCGGACCCCGGCCTGGTGGACGAAGTTGTGGTACGCGGGGGTGCCCCACCACATCAGGAAGCTGGACTCGACGTCGCGGTAGGTGAGCACCCGCTCCCAGGGGACGAACACGTCGTCGCAGACGAGCAGCGCGTCGTTCTCGTCGAAGCGGGAGGACAGCGGGTTGTCGAAGACGCTGCGGGCCCCGGCCTCGTAGGAGGTGCGGGAGATGAACTTCAGGCCCGGGGTGTCGATGGGGATGGAGAAGGTCAGGGCGTACTCGACGTCCTGCGGAGCGAGCGGCTCGATGGTGCCGACGATGATCTCGTCGCCGAAGACGGCGGCGGTGCCGATCATCTTGGCGCCGCGCACGACGATGCCGTCGTCCTTCTCCTTGACGACCCGTACGTAGAGGTCGTCCTCCTCCTGTTCGGAGGCGGATTTGGTCCGGTCGATCTGCGGGTTGGTGATCGTGAAGGACTGGTACAGGCTGCCTTCGGCCATCCGCCGGTAGTACGCCTCGAGGTTTGACCGGCCGTCGAACTCGCGCCCGGCGAAGATCTCCGGGGCGGAGACGAAGCCCGCGATGCCGGCGGCCATGTAGTCGGGGGACCGGCCGAGGAACCCGAAGCTGGCCTCCGACCAGGTCTTGAACGCCTTGCGGCGCTCGACGAGTTCGGCGTGGCTGCGGGGCACGTGGTAGGCGCGCAGCACACTCACGTCAGCACCGTCGGGGCGAACGGTGAGCGTGTCGCGCAGCCCGTCCTGCTGCGCCAGGTCGTAGAGATGCGCTATCGAGCGGGCGGTGTTGCGGAAGGCGGGGTGCTCGGTGACGTCCTTGACCAGCTCGCCGTCCAGCCATACGGCGCGGCCGTCCCGGAGGGAGTCGAGGTAGTCCTGGCCACTGCGGGGCATGTCTCTCCTGAACTAAGGCAAAATATACGAAAAGGGCGATAGGTGGCCGCGCCGAACACGGTGAGGCGGCGAGGCGGCTCTGGACCCGGGGGGTCAGCCCACCCGGCGGGCCGGCCGCCCGCCGTGGGCGGGGGCCTCGTAGCGGGACGGGCCGTTGGCCGCCCCCAGGTCGGCGTGGGAGGCGTACGCGTAGGAGCGGGACACCTCGGCGAGCACGGCCTCGGGGATGACCTCGTCGATGCGGGTGAACCCACCCGGTGCCCGGGTCGAGGCCATGTCGATGACCACTTCGGGCCCCTTGGCCCGGTTCAGCACCTGCAAACGGTTCATCGCCGGGCGCCGTTCCCGGTCGTACGCCCGGAGGGCGGCGGCCGGCTCCGGGTGCGAGGCGAGGGCGTGGGCCAGGGCGCGGGCGTCGATGACCGCCTGGCTGGTGGCGTTGGACCCCATGGGGGCCATGGCGTGTGCCGCGTCCCCCAGCAGGGTGCTGTGTCCGAAGGACCAGCGCGGCAGCGGGTCGCGGTCGATCATGGGGAACTCCATCACCGGCTCCTCGTCCGCGAGCACCTCGGACAGGGCGAGGTCCCCGCAGCGCCAGTCGGCGAAGTGGGGCCGGAACCGCTCGCGCGGCACCGGCCGGTTCCCGTTCCCATTGCCGTTCCCGTTCTCGTACTCCCGGTCGGCCGGGTCGCCGGAGTCCGTGGTGCGGGAGACCGCCCAGTTGACCGGGACCAGGCCGTCGCCGTCCGGCTCGGCGGCCAGCGGATAGACGACCGCCTTCCACCGCCCGTCGCCCATGACGGCCATCGCCCGGCCGCCGAGGAACGGACGCGTACGGGTCGTCGCGCGCCACACCACCACACCGTTGTGGGGCGGGGCGCCCTCCTGCGGGTACAGCGCGGCCCGCACCGCGGACCGGATCCCGTCGGCTCCGACGAGCACGTCGGCCGCGATCTCACTGCCCGCCCTGTCGGGGTTGCGATGCGCCAGCTGCGCACGCACCCGGCCTCCGGCGGACTCGGTGAACCCGGTGAACCGGGCGTCGGTGAGGATCGCATCCGGCCCGAGCCGCTCGGTGACGGCCTCGACCAGGACGGAGTGCAGCGCACCGCGATGGACCGCGAGCTGCGGCATGCGGTAGCCGGCGGCCCGTCCCCGGGGTTCCTGCCAGATGGGCTGTCCCCACTGGTTGTAGTAGCCCAGTTCCTCGATGGGCGCGGCCTGCTCGGCGATCCTTTCGTACAGTCCGAGCGCCGCGAGCTCGCGCACGGCGTTGGGCAGCAGGTTCACTCCCGCACCCAAGGGCAGGATCACGGGCGCGGCCTCCACCACCCGCACCTTCTCGAACCCCGCCGCATGAAGACTCAACGCCGCGGTCAGGCCCCCAACCCCGGCTCCCGCGATGAGCATGTCCATAGAGCGTTCCCCCGCTGATGTCAATGTCCAGGGACTCGGCGCGCGGGCCTTTGTCCCTGGCCTCAAGCGTTCATCAGGCGACTGGGCCCGGGCAATAAACACAACGCCGTGGCCGATTAACGATCATCCGGGGACGCGTCGGCGGCGCCGGTGCGGGGGTATCCGTATGCGGAGTGTCACCCACGCCCAGCCGTACCGCCATACGCGCGTCGCAAAGACGTCACATAGCCGCCAGTAGCCGCTAGGCAAGAACGTTGACGGCGCGGGCGACGACGAGGCCGAGGATGAGCAGCGAGACGAGGGACTGGACACCCATGGCGATCTTGGCCCAGGGGGCCAGCGGCATGACGTCGGTGGGGCTGAAGGCAGTGGCGTTGGTGAGCCCGAGGTAGAGGTAGTCGATGAAGCGGGGGCGCCAGCCGGCGGTGTTCAGCTCGGGGCTGAGCTGCTGGGGGAAGGCGAGTGCGGGGGTGGGGGGCATGCGGCGGGCGCGGGCGGCGGCCCCGCCGCTGTCGAGTTCGAAGTACAGCAGGGCGAAGGCCAGGACGGTACCGCCCCACACCGCGCCGCCGGCCTGCAGCAGGCTCGCGGCCGAGCTGGTTTCCTCCCCACCGTGGATGAGGTCGTCGACCAGGCGGACGGTCGACCAGACGGCACTGAGCGCCAGGACGCCGACCAGGGCGATCGACACGCCACGCAGGGCGGACGAGCGCCGGCTGATCCGGCCCGGGTCGCCCGCGATCAGTGCCAGCAGGAGCAGCCCCTCGACCGAAGGGAGCACCCAGCGAGGTGCCAGCCGCAGGTCGTCGGGGAGCAGCAGGGTCAGTACCATCGCCGCGACGACGGCCGCGGCCATCGGCCACCGGGTCTCGCCGAAGGCCTCACGCGGCTCGGGGGCATGGTGCTGCGTCGCAGCGGCTGAGCTGGTGACGTTCCGACCCGACACGCCCGTCCCTTCCCCGTGGGATTGCATACACGTCTCGGCACATCCTCCGGCCGGTCGGCCCTGCGGTCACTCCGGCGCGCGGGCCGGGCGCGGTACGTGCACGCGGGTGGAGCCATCGGCAGCCCGCCGAGCCCCGAACGGGCCGGCCCCTTGCCCCCGGGGGTGCCCTTCCGGCCCTTCCCCGGAGACCGGCGTGCATGGTGCGATGGCGCGCGGTGATCCACCGAGAGGACTGCGTGTGAATGGCCGGGAACAACTGAGCGAAGCCGAACGACGGAACCGTACGGGCGCCACGGCGCGGCCGACGCCGACGCCGGCGGTCGCGCCGCGGAGTGTGACGGGCGGCGGCCTGCGCCCCGCGGGACTGACGGACCTGCAACGTGCCGTGGGCAATGCGGCGGTGGCGCGCATGGTGGAGCAGGAGCGCCATGTCCATGGCGCGGACTGCGGGCACAACGGGCCGGGACCGGCGCAGCAGATCCAGCGCTCGGCGGTCCAGCGGACGGCGATCGTGGGGGGCGCGCGCGTCGGCGATCCCCTTGCCCTGATCGAGGAGAACAACCTCTCCCACCTCCTCACGCCGACGGCGCTGTCGGTGCTGGAGTTCGTGAAAGGGCAGGGCGACAAGACGCTCCTGCAGGCGAAGGACGCAGAGAGCCTCGCCATCCAGGCCATGCGGACAGCGGCGCTGATCGAGCTGGTCCGGTCGATCAACTCCAGCGGAATCCTGGGGCGTCGGTCCCTCTCCCGGCAGGGGATCTCCCACACCGGATCGAACGACCGGGGAAACGAGACCGCGCTGGCGGTGAACGTGCTCGACGCGCGAGGGGCGAGGAACCCCGAAGACATCGCGGACACGGTGACGAAGTCGCTGACGGAACCCAACAACGGCAGTTTCAGCGTGGCCATGGAGCGGCCCCAGGACGACGACATGATCCTGGACGACATGAGCCGGGACGCCCGGGACGTCGAGTTGACCACTGCCGAGCTCGCCGAGATCCGGGAGACCGCGAAGGGACAGGAGGAGCTGATCCCGTACCTGATCTCGGCGAAGAAACAGGACCGGCTCGCCGACGGCCACGAGAGCACGCTGGCGATGTACGGGTCGCTGCTCCGCGAGCGGACCGAGGACACGGTGATGGCGATCATCGACAACCCCGGACCCGATGTGGCGACACTCGGCCCGCACTCGGGTGCCTACGAGTCCGATGTGCCGTCCGACAGGATCGCACCCGGCAAGGACGGGTTCACCTCCCTGGTGCTACCCGCCTGGTTTGAGCCGTACGGGCTGCTGCTGCCCCTGAAGGAGTGGCCGGCGGGCGTGGCACTGCGGTTCGCCGGAACCAAGCAGGTCACGGCCCACTTCCGGGCCAAGGGCAAGGACTGGCCCATCACCGTCGAAGCACCGGACTACGGCACCGAAATCACCGCCCACCTCCAGAAGTTCAAGCTGATCGCCACACACATCCTCAAAACCGCCCATGCGTAGCGGGATCCTCCCCAGCCGCTCCCCTACCGGCGCCAGGGCCTGATTCACGGCAGCCACAGGTGCCTGGAAAGATCGAATTGAGCCGCACGCAAATCTGAAGGCCGGAGTCCTTCATCACCCAAGCGATGGACGGCCTTTTCACACCATGAAGGGCTGGTGAACCGGCTGGTGAGGATCCTGTGGACCGGTGCGCCGGCGAGATCGGCCGCGGCGAGCCATCGCGGCAGCACCCGCGCATAGGCCGCACTGGCACCGACAGCCTTCAGGAACGGGACGGACGGCACCACACGCCCTGCGGGGATCTGGCGAGCAGCCCACGCACAGCGTTGGGCAAAGGATTCGGGAACGGGAGGATGCGTTCCAAAGACAGTGCGCACAGGCGAGCCGCTCGGGCCAACAGTGCCCGGGGCGAGAACGATCCCACAGAATCTCTGCATCCGACGGAATTTACGCATGGGAGCGGAGGCCAGCGACGCGCCATGACTACACGGTTCGCATGCGAAGGTGATACGAACACGCAAGCTCCCGGAAAGCAGCTCGTCTCCCGAACCCAGGAAATCCGGTGGTCCCCCATCGAGAACGATGTCGACCCGGGCACCCGTTGGCTCGATTTGCAATTCTTCGAGGTTTCCCGCACGGGCCAGCGTGACTTGCCGAGGGTTGACGTTCACTTCGTCACACAGCAGCTCCAGCATCTCCATGTTCTGCATGGGAAGCCCCGGCCCCTGTTTGCGATGTAGGGAGCGCACGTAAGGCCTGTTTTTGTCGTACTCGCTCAAGTGGAACGTTCTTCTCTCAAACCGGGATCGGACAGCGGTAGAAGAATGGTGGACTTCGCCGCCGACGCAGCGTCCGGTTCATGGCCCAGGATCACGCGAGTCCGATTCATCGTGCTTCGCCAGCGGTGTTCCCAACGCTGCTCGCTCATTTCCAAAGGAAAGTCCGCAAGGTGGGCTACCGAGGCGTCCTGATTCAGTCTGTGAAATGCGGTTTCAGGTTTTCTCTTAATCCTCAGGACAAGCTCAAAAAAAGGAGCACGGCGCGTTGCTGGGAGGAAGCCGAAAGGCCCGAATGCCATCACCCAGGCCTGGAGTCCTTTCGATACGGGATAGCGAATCTGCACACTGCGTAAGTTCCCCACTCGCATATCGCACTCAAGCCAGAATCTACTCAGCTCAAGGAGTCCCCCGATCAGTCTCACGATTTCATCGGGTTCCCTGAGGCCGGGCCAAGCGATACTCAGCAGGTGCGCTGCCGGGTCCTCTATGCTCTTCTGTATCTCTGCTTCCAGCTCACTCATTTCTTCCGGTTCGCGGCCTGGATCGACCACCAGACGATTCCAGTGCGGAATATTGGAGTCGCTCGCGGCGAGTCGGGCGAAAAGGCATCCATTCTGGCCACGCTGATGCCAGTCCGTCAGCGCAGCAGCCACAGCACTCGGAAGATCACCCTCCCCTTTCTCCATCAGAGCGCGAGTCGCGTCTGTGTACTGAGGTACTGAAGGAAATCGGTAGTTACCGTACGCCACGGTTCCCGGCAGAATGGCGTACGCCCCCAGCAATCGTTGCGTCTCGGAGCCATTCACCCTGGTGACCCACTTCACCACAGGTTTCGCCTTCTCGGGACAGTGCTTGGTCCGGGTGACCTCACTCCGACCCGTCCCACAGTTTTTCGAAAAGACGGTTGAGGGCATGATACATCGGCGACGAGGCTGTATATTTGAGCACTTTCGAGTCCCTTCCGTGCTCGTGCGGCAGGTAGGGCGTGAAATAGGCGACCTGATCCGTTATGCATATGCGGCCGAGATGTGGGAAGTCGTACCGCCGGGTCTCGACCGTACCCTCGCGGTTGTACGGCGCGACATGCGCGACGTTCGTCTCGATCTGGCGGTGCAGCTGTCCTGAGCCGAAACTTCTGTCGAACGATGCAATTTCAGATTCTCTGTCCCTGGTCCATCGGGCCTTGTCGTCAGAACCTGTACAAGGAAGGAGGATCCGAAATTTAGGGCGCGTTCCGGAACCCGGGTGATCGGTCAGCAGAGTGCCGAATGTGGCCCGCTGGAGTTCGTTGCCTCGCCCGGTGAACAGGTCAACCTTCCGGGCGCGGCGGATCTCTCTGCTGATGTCGGCTTCCGCTTCGGCCTTATTGTTCCAAGACTGTCCGAAATCTCCTCCACTGAGTCGGGACAGCGCCGTCACGAGAAACCATCGGAAGCGCCCGGACCATAAGAAGGCGGCAGTAAGGCCGGCCCAAGTGGCGACCAATGAAGAAAGAACACCGATGAGAAAATTGATCAACCCTCGCGCCCTTCCAGTATGAGGAGTCAGCTGTGCCGAGGCGATCGTTCGTCACGACATGTCAACTGCTCCGGGCGGTAGCGCACTCAGGGTACCGACCCGAACGCTGACGCGTGGGACGAATAACAAAAGGATTGTCGAAATAGGGCCCACGTGTTTCGATCTTGAATGAGCCTTCTCGGTGTGGCCACTGATCGAGTGACGCCGGTGACGCCGGTTATGTGCGGCCTCCGCGACAGCAGAGGTCAAGCCTCGCTGTAGCCTCTGGCCATGACTGGCTGCGCGCACTGGTGAGTGGGATGCCTGCGCGTCGGCCCTGTCAGCAGGCCCGGGGCCCGATCGGCGAGCAGGCCGTCCTGCGCCGCCACGGCACCCTCGCGAGGATCGCGGCCTCCGGTGGGAGTGTTGGGTTCAGCGGCAGAGTTCCATGATGGTGTCGTCGAAGTCAGGGAACTCCTGGGCGGCCAGTTCGATCACGGCCGTGGCTGACCGGCGCTGGTGCGGTGCGAATTGTTCGGCGATGGCCGTCAGTTCCTGATGGGGACGCGGGGTCCAGTCGGGCTCGTACGAAGTGGCAGCTTCCCAGGGGCCGAAGCCGTCGGCCAGCAGCCACAGGAAGTCGCCCAGGTCGCGCGCGACCACACCAGTCTCCCCCTCGGAACCGAGGAAGACTATGGGCTGCTCGGCCAGCGGCCGACTCGGGCGGATCAGCCAGCACGCCGCGTACCCGCCCGTGCCGTCCTGCCCGAACACGCGGAACTCGCTGCCGTCCAGTTCGCTGTTCCCGGTCCACGCCTGGAACCAGTCGGTGGTCTCGGCAGCGGACAGGAAGGCCGGGAAGGGCTCGAAGTCGACCCCGTTCCCGTCTGCGTAGTCGAAGCGAACGGCCATCGCAGTGGCGAGCGCGGCGGGGAACTGTAGATCATCGGTGAGCGTCACGGCGACAGGCTAGCCATGGGGTCGGACATCGGTGGTCTACGGTTTCGCCGTACTGCCGATTGATGCGGCCGATCCTCCCCAGCCGCTCCCCAACGGTGCTTCATGTTCCCCGGATTCTCCCCGGGTGTGGCCGCCTGGGAAGCGGATGACCACTGGTCAGGAGCGCGATCCGAGGCCGATGCTCGTCGTGCGCCCTACTCCTGCCCAGGGCCGACATCCGCGAGCGCGGCTCCCAGCCGACGTGCGCCCTCGGTCAGCTCGGCGTGATCGGCGGTCGCGGCGAAGCCGATGCGCAGGTGGGCCGCCGGCGGCTCGGTGGCGAAGTAGCGGCTGCCGGCGCTCACGGTGACGCCGTGTTGCCGGGCGGCGCCGGCGAGGACCGTGTCGTCCACGCCCGACGGCAGGCGAACCCACAGGTGCAGTCCGCCCGTGGGCAACCCGGCCAGGGCCGCACCGGGGACCTCCCGGGTGACCGCGGCGGCCAGCACGGCGCACCGCTCCCGCAGCTCCGTACCGAGAGAGCGGACGTGCCGGTCCCAGGACGGGGAGCTGAGCACTTCCAGCGCGGCCTCCTGGAGCGGGCGCGTGACGAAGAAATCGTCGACCAGGCGCACCGCCCGCATGCGTTCCATGACCGGCCCGCGGGCCACCAGCGCCCCGATCCGCAGGCTCGGTGCGGCCGGCTTGGTGAGTGAGGTGACGTGGACGACCGTACCGTCGCGGTCGTCGGCGACCAGCGGTCGTGGCACGGCGCCGCCGTGTCCCAGATGCCGTGCGAAGTCGTCCTCGAGTACGAACGCGCCCGAGGCGCGCGCCACATCGAGGATCTGGCGGCGCCGTTCGGGCGCCAGCACGGTGCCGGTCGGGTTCTGGAAGGTCGGCTGGCAGTAGAGCAGTCGTGCGCCGGTCATCGCGAACGCGTCGGCCAGCATGTCGGGCCGCAGGCCGTCGGCGTCGAGCGGCACCGGAACGGGCCGCAGCCCCGCGGCGCGGGCGGCGGCCAGGGCCCGGGGATAGGTGGGGGACTCGACCAGGACCGGGCTGCCGGGCCCGGCGATGGCCCGGAACGCGATCGACAGCGCACTCTGCCCGCCGGCGGTGACCAGTACGTCCTCCGGTGCAACGCTGCCGCCGACGATCCGGGCGAACACGGTGCGCAGCGCCGTCAGGCCGCCGGCCGGGGCGCGGTCCCAGGCGTCCGGACGGCGTGCCGCCCGCGCGAGCGCCGCGCTCAGGGCCCGGGTGGGCTGGAGCGAGCGGTGTACGTAGCCGCCGTCCATCGTGATCGTCCCGGCCGGTGGCGGACCCAGCGGGTCGGCGATCAGGTGGGTGTCGACGGCGCGGTCGGTGAGGGCGACCGTCTGCCAGGCGGTGTCGGTGGCAGCGGCATCGGCTCCGCCGTGGAGCCGGGTGCGCCGTGCCACGTACGTCCCACTGCCCGGACGGGTCACCACCGCGCCCTCGGCGGCCAGCGCGGCGATGGCCCGCGCCACTGTCGCCGGGCCGACCCGGTAGTCCTTGATCAACTCCCGGCTGCTCGGCAGCCGGTCGCCGGGCGGCAGCCGGGAGACGAGCGCCCGGAGACTGTTGGCCAACTCACCAGAAGTGCTACCGTCATTCATGAGAGACAACAGTAGCGCTTCTGGTCCTGGTCGGGAAGCACTTCGGCTGGACGTGGCCGCCCTGCGGGCCGACACTCCCGGGTGCCGCAAGGCCATCCACTTCAACAACGCGGGCTGCGGACTGCTGCCGGCCCCGGTCCTCGACGCGATGGTCGGCCATCTGAACCTCGAAGCCCGGATAGGCGGTTACGAGGCATCGGCGGCCCGGGCCGCCGAAGTCCGCGAGTTCTACACCGAGATCGCCGCCCTCATCAACACCACACCCGACAACATCGCCTTCGCGGGCAGCGCCACCCACGCCTACGCCAACGCCCTCTCCTCGATCCCGTTCAAGACCGACGACGTCATCCTCACCACCCGCGACGACTTCGTCTCCAACCAGATCGCCTTCCTCTCCCTGCGCAAGCGTTTCGGGGTACGCATCGTCCACGCGCCCAACACCCCGGAGGGCGGGGTCGACGTGGAGGCGATGGCCGCACTGATGCGGACCCACCGCCCCCGCCTGGTGTCCGCCACCCATATCCCCACCAACTCGGGCCTCGTCTCGCCCGTAGCCGAAATCGGCCGCCACTGCCGCGAGTTGGACCTGCTCTACCTGGTCGACGCCTGCCAGTCGGTGGGCCAGTTCGTCATTGACGTGGCGGAGATCGGCTGCGACTTCCTCACCGCCACCTGCCGCAAGTTCCTCCGCGGCCCGCGCGGCTCCGGGTTCCTGTACGTATCCGACCGCGTCCTGCGCGCGGGCTACGAACCGCTGTTCATCGACATGCATGGGGCCCGCTGGACCGAGCCGGGCGGCTACGAGCCGGCAGGCACGGCGGCCCGGTTCGAGGAGTGGGAGTTCCCGTACGCCACGGTGCTCGGCAGCGCCGCCGCGACCCGCTATGCCCGCAACGTAGGCATCGAGGCCATCGAGCACCGCACCCCGGCGCTCGCGGCCCGACTGCGCGACCGGCTCGCACCGATCCCGGGGGTACGTGTACTCGACCGCGGCCCGCGCCTCGCGGCGCTCGTCACCTTCGGCATAACGGGCTGGCAGCCGCAGCCGTTCAAGGCGGCCATGGACGCCCGCGGCATCAACTCGGCGCTCAGCTTCCGCGAGTTCGCCCAGTTCGACTTCGGGGACAAGGACGTCGACTGGTGCCTGCGCCTGTCACCCCACTACTACAACACCGAGGAGGAAGTGGACCACGTCGCGGACGCGATCGCGGACCTCGCGGGCCAGGGACGGCGATGACGGCCACCCGGACACGCACCGCAGAACCGTCCCGGGAGAGCCCGGAAAGCCTCTGGCGCAACGGTGACTTCCTCAAGTTCTGGCTCGGCGAGACGATCTCGCTCCTGGGCACCCAGGTGACGAACCTCGCCCTGCCGCTGACCGCGATCCTCGCCTTCGACGCCACCGACGAGCAGGTCGGCATCCTGCGGTTCCTGCAACTCGTCCCGTACCTCGGGCTCGCCCTGATCTTCGGGGTGTGGGTGGACCGCGCGCGGCGGCGGCGGATCATGCTCGGCGCCAACCTCGTCCGGATGATCCTGCTGGCCCTCGTGCCCGTCCTGTACTGGACGGACGCGCTGAGCATGGCCTCGCTCCTGGCCATCGCCTGCGCGGTCGGCGTAGCCTCGGTCCTCTTCGACGTGAGCTGGATGGCGTACGTACCCACACTCGTCCGCGACCCCAAGCACTATGTCGAAGCCGGCGCCAAGATGGGGATGAGCTCATCGGCGGCCGACGTGGCGGGGCCCGGGCTCGCCGGTGTCCTGATCGGCGCCCTGACCGCACCCGTGGCACTGATCGTGAACGCGTTCTCCTATCTGGTGTCCCTGGTCTCGTTGCTGCTCATCCGCACCCCCGAGCCAAGACCCCAGCCCCCGGCCGCACGACGGCACGTACCGACCGAACTCCGGGACGGCCTGCGCTGGGTCCTGAAGAACCCGGTCCTGCGATCGCTCGCGCTGATCGGATTCTGTTGCAACTTCTCCATGATCACCGTATGGACGATGTTCCTGCTGTACGGAACACGCGACCTGCACCTGGACTCGACAACCCTCGGCGGTATCTTCGCCACCGCCTCCGTGGGCGGCCTGATCGGCGCGGCGATCTCCCGCAGGGTCATCCGCCGCTTCCGTCTCGGCCTCGTCTACCTGGTCGCCCAGTCGGCCCTCCTCCTCGGCCCGACGCTGATCGTCCTGGCCACCGGCCCCCGGCCGGTGATGGTGGGGATGTTCGTCCTCTCCTTCTTCACCAGCTACCTCGGACTCGGCGTCGCCGGCGTGGTCATCGTCAGCCTGCGCCAGGCCAGTACCCCGCAGTCGATGATGGGCCGCATGACAGCGGTCTTCCGCACCCTGCTCTTCGGCGGCGGCGCCCTCGGAGGCCTGTCCGCGGGCCTCCTGTCCGGCCGGATCGGCGCCCACGGGGCATTGACGGCGGCGGCAATCGCCTCCGCCGCGGTCCTGATCGCACTAGCCCTGTCCCCAGTAACCCGGCTCCACAACCTGCCATCAACACCAGACGGACCACCCGCCACCTGACCCGAAGAACCCCGAAGGGCCCCACCGCGCACGCCGGGGCCCTTCGCCCAGGCACCCGGTGAGGGGCCGGGGCGCGGGTCCATGCCGCGATACCCAACCGATTCTCCCCACGCACTCCGCAGAGCCCGCGCAGACCCTCCGGATTCTCCCCGGCTACGGCAGCCTGTTGTCGTGTTCCTTGCCCTCCCCGTATAGGAGCGCCCAAACACGCCTCGCAGACGCTCAGCGATCTGAGCAGCCCGTCGCGCAGGCGTGGCTGACTACCGTAGATCGTGATCACGGATGCGGAGCCGCTCGCCGGTAGCCTGCCCGCGTGGCTGAGACCTGGAACGAAGAGCAGTTGATCGCGGACGGCTTCGAGCGTGTGCACACCGAGCTGGAGTGGTACGACGGACCGCGCGCCGGCCTTGCTGACATCGACGGGAAGCCTCACTACTTCGAGAACCACCAGTACGACCACGCCGACGAAGCCGATGAGTACCAAGTCTGGCCCGCGAGTGAGGCCGCGGTGGAGCTGGAGCGCGAGCAGTGAGCGATCTTCGCCAGGTGGAACGAGCGCCGTGAGGCCGGCCAGGTCGGACCGGAGACCCATCCGGACTACGGCGGGATCGACGTCCGTTATGACGAACTGGACCTGCTGTTGGCGCCACACCGCCAGGCGCCGGACGACGCGCGGCGGCTTGTCGGCGAGCTGCGGTTCGTTGCTGGCGCTCGCTACCGGGTCGAGGGGCTCAACTACTGGTTTCGGTGGCGCCCGAGCAGGTGAGGCCGTCGTTGATCATTAGGTGTTGTGTGGACAGCCGGTGATCAGGCGGCGTCCTCGGACGCCGGCGTGCTGCCGACGCCTCCACCGCCGCTACGCCCAGTCCGGCTTCGGTGCGGGAACCGGACCGTGCGACCGAGCGATCGCTGCCAAGTTGCAGGCCGGGTCGCAGCCGTTCAACGCCTGGATCATGACTATGGCGAAATCGTGCACGGATTCGGGGGCGCCCGAGTCAGCCGTCCGAAGAGAGGGATTCAGTGACTGATCGGCCGCGAAGGTTCGTCTGGTTGATGGTTGCCGCCGCCGGGTCTCTCATTGCGGCGCTGATCGGTTTCCTCATGGACCCGATCGAGGACCAAAGCCCCCCACCCCTCACCGTCACTGACGTGGAGGGGGTCTGGTCGGCTTCGGACGACGGACGTCTGACGGTTCAGGCAGACGGTTCCGCAGAGCTGGAGGGGGTGACAGAACCTGAGGTGAACTGCGGGCAGTACACCGGTCGGAATCCCTCCACGTACACCGGCCCTGCGACCTGGGTGTTCGACACCTTTCCCGACGAGTCACCGGGAATCAGGCTCGACTACCCAGGCCCCGCCACCGGCAAGACGTGCCGGATCTACCTCTCCATATCAATCTCAGACAAGTACGGAATCAGAGGGTTCCTCCCTCACGACTCCGACCCGTCATACGTGCGCGGCGCCCCGCATCCGGGCTGACCGCAGCGACGGCCGGCACCGTCTATAGCCAGTCGCGCTTCTTGAAGATGACGTAGGGGATCACGCAGACCACCGCCATCAGCAGGATTGCGAAGGGGTAGCCGCCTGCCCAGTGGAGTTCCGGCATGATTTCGAAGTTCATGCCGTAGATCGTGCCGACCAGGGTGGGGGCGAAGAGGATGGCGGCCCAGGAGGAGATCTTCTTGAAGTCCTCGCCCTCACGCCGTTGACCTGCGGAAAACGACTGGAGAGGCGCTCTGACCTGCGGCGATCCGTCTTTCCGGCCATTTCGCCCTGCTGCCCATTTGCACGGCCGATTCTCCCCAGCCGCTCCCCAACGGGGCTTCATTCTCCCCAGATTCTTCCCAGCGGAGAGTGCTCGGAGACGACTCACCGCTGGCCAGTGGGCGACTGTGCGCGGTGGGCTACGCCACATCGACTGGCCGTCTCCCGTTCTGCGTCCTGCTGGGGCCGCTCGGCCTGTCGGCGAGCCCGTTCCGGCTGCGCGCCCGAGGGGGCGGCGTCCCGCGGACGCGACCCGCAACGGGTCGTGAGACTCGTACTGGTCCGGCGGCGTCCGCCGCCCAGTGCGGTGGAGGCGTAGAAGGCCCCATCCCCGACGAGAGCATCGTTCGTCCGAAGCTGTGCCTCGGCTGGGGCTGTCGAGTAGCGGCTTCTCAGATCAAATTTCGTCGGTTCAATCAGAAAGGGCTGCAGTGGCTGTCATGGCAGCCATGGAGGCGATCAGCCGCCACCCGATTTCGTGCGCTGCGTCGAGCAGGGACTTGTCCGCCGCTTCGAGCGCTGCAAGGAGCGCCTTGATCTCGGTCCGGTCGCCACGATCGACGGCGCCCAGGAGGCGCAGAACCAGTAGCTTCAAAGGCTGGTCGGGCTCTCTGGCCAGACGTTCCCCATCGGGGTGGTTGATGATCTCCACCAGCTTCCGGAGCACAGGAAGGGCGGCGATGTCGTTCTGGATGAAGGCCATGCCGACTTGCAAGCCGACGTTGTGCACGGCCGTCGCGATGGGCATGGGGTCCAGTTTCGAAGTTGTCGCGAAGGTGGCGAGCTTCGCGAGTTCCGCCTCAGTCCCAGCCCAGCACTTCTGGAACGCGAGAGCCTCCGCCAGCAGGGCGATGACATTGATACGCAGCACCACGGGAAGCCGAGGGTCGTCCAACAGTGTCCGACAGCGTTGCTCGATCTCGTGGTCGGGCAGGTTCTTGTCGCTCAAGGCCTGTGTGATCCGCTCGATGTCGGCGAGGAACTCGGAGACGGCCGTGGTGGGGAGTCGTTCGGCAAGCGCTCGCAGGTCGGTGATCAGACGGGCAACCGGCTCGCCCGGCACCTCGCGATGTGTTGCCGTACGGAGCATGGCTAGGACGTTGGCGACCGCGTTGACCACATCGGCCGGGCGGGATTCCGCGATCTGGAGCGCTAGTTCGCGGATGCGCTTCAGGTGCGGGACCAATTCGTCCAGTCGTGCACCCCGCTTCCTCATCAGATCAACGAGGGGCACCCGTGTCTTGAGTTCGAGTACGGGTGCCGGGACCGTGCGGGCCATGAGGAGGGCCAACTCCGACTCGAAGCAGATCCGGGCTTCGTCCAGGCTTCCCGTACGGAAGTGGGCCCCGCCGAGGTTGCCGTACAGGACCGCAAGATCGTCGGAGCTGATCCCGAGCCGAAGGGCGTGCCCGGCGAGGCTTTGTGCGTGGGGGACCAGTTGGCGCATGCGGTGTTCGTCCTCGTTGTCGATGAACTCCGCGAGCCAGCCTTGGGTGTGAAAGGCGGCGCGGCTTAGGATCCGCTCCATGTCGCCGGAGCCTTCCAGCCGTCCTCGTACGACATGCTGCACGATCTCGTTGATGCTGATCGTCTCGTCGAGCTCGTTGCTGTGATTCGGCCCGTCCTGTCGATGCGGGGCGCCTGCACTGAGTGGTTCACCTCGTTGGACGAGGGATTCGCTCCGCAGGGCGCGGTGGATCTCCAGAACGCTGAGAGAGTTCCCAGGCGACTCGACCATCACCATCGGCCCCTTCAGGCCACTGCGTAGGACGGACTCCTTCGATAGCACGGCCGCAGCGACCAGGAGCTGGAGCGGGATTTGGCGGGAGGCCATGTACGAGGCAGTGATGATCGACGCGAGCGCCGCGCTCGATGTGTCCTGCTGCCGCCCGTCCTTCGCAGCGCGGCCGATCCGCTGCAGTGCCACGAGGATGGCCGCGACCAACGTGCGCGGGTAATCGGGCGGGACTGACTGCTCGTCGTCCAGCGCTCGATCCCGGATGATCTCCAGATAGCGCGGTACCTCCGCGAGGCCGAGCCCGCAGCCGGCCAGGTAGCCACAGGCCAGCTCGATGGCCAGAGGCCAGTGCTCCAGGTTCCGCACCAGCTCGGTTGCCGCCTGCGCATGCGTCTCGCTCCAGAAGGCGTCGTCCGCGGACAGGCGCAGGCGGACCAATGACACGGCCTCTTCGGTGGTGAGCTGTGCGACGTTCACCCGCCGGGGGTGGGTTGCCCAACTGCTCTGGTTGGTGGAAGTGATGATCACGTGGCCTCGTCCACCGGTGGGCAACCACGGAAGGAGCCGGCGACGGTCCGATGCGTTGTCGACGACCATGAGCCATCGGCCTGGGAGCGCGCTCAGGAGGGCGCGCACCCTGTTCCGCAGGACCCCGGAGTCTATGCTCGCCTGCTCGTGCTGAGGCGCGAGCCAATCGTGCAAGATGCGGTAGGAGGCAACCAGAGCGGCATCGCTTTCCGCATCGAGCCAGAAGATCTGGTCGTACGAATCTGCGACATCGTGGGCATACGCGGCAGCGGCACTGGTCTTCCCGATCCCGGACAGGCCCAGCACGGCACAGCTTCGTACCACTCGGTCCTGGGGTGATTCAGTGAGTGCCCGGTGCATGCGCTCCAGCAGTTCAGGCCTGGGTAGATCCGGTTGCGAAGGGACTGGCCCCACCATGATGCCCCAGTCGAAGTTCCCCAGGTCGTGGGCGAGGTGAGTGGACTCTGTCAGCAGTTCGGAACGGAATTCGTCCAGGGTCAGCACACCGTCGAATTCGCCGCAGGCCCTTCGGAAGATCTCCGACACCAGGTGATTGGTCATGCGCCCCGCTGAGCGCAGGCCGAGGCCGCTGCGCTGTTGCGAACGGAACCTCCTGATGCGCTCCCGTAGGTGTTCGCGCAGCTCATGAGGCTCGCGAGAATCCGGCACGATGCGTGCGCGACTCAACCGCAACAACTCGTCGTGGCCAAGGCTGTGCGCGTTCTCTTCCTGTTTCGGGCTTCGCTCCAGAAGCTTGGCCAGCTCCAGTCGCAACTCGTCAGGATCGGTGAGGCCCAGCACGCGGTTCAAGCGAACGGCCTTGGCATGCAGTCTCATATTCGTGATCAAGCTGTAGGTCTTGGCGCTCGGCCTGGCTTTGATCATCCGTACGAGTACGGCAAAGGCGGCCGGGGCGGACAGCTCGGTGCCTGGGCCTCCTGATTTCACTTGTGCCGCGAGCACGGGGGCGCGCCCGTCACCCACCAAATCGAAGTCGATGGCATCCGGGTCATGGACTGCCTCTCCGGTGGTGCACGTTGGTTCGATTAGCGCCGCACTTACGCCTGGGCGCCGCCCTTCGGTAGCGGCCAGTAACTCCTCCAGCGTGACCAGATATTGGTACTGAAATCCGAAGGCAGCAGCCTGCCCCCCACGTTCCGCCATGCTGGCCCCTTCCTTCCCTAGCGATCAAGCCTTTGGTGGTCGTTCAAGGCTAAGTAGCCCTACTGACAGCATGGGGTGTCCCGTGCTGATCACGCGCGACGTGGGAGAGCTGACCGGGACCATGTACACCTGGCTCGACCTGTCACGGCCACGTCTAGGTGCTGTGACCGGAAACGTTCACCGGGACGGGTGGGCTGGTAGGACACCGATTACTCTCGCGGCATGGGCAGCATGGACTTCCGGGACGTGGAGCGGGCGGTTGCCGTGATGCTGGGGGTGCTTGGACCGCATCGCAAGGCGGACTGGTCGGTGCAGGCAGGCTCTCTGGAGTGGGATTGCCTGGCGACAGCTGCCCACGTTGCGCACGACCTCCTCGCGTATGCAGGACAGGTGGCGGCCCGGCCGGCCGATGCCTATCTGCCCTTCGACCTGGCCATCCGCCCGCAAGCCGGTCCACGTGAGGTGCTGAGCGTGGTCGAGGCGTGCGGGAGCCTGCTCGCCGGCGCTCTGGCTGCGGCGGATCCGCAGATGCGGGCCTGGCACTGGGGGCCGTGTGACGTGTCGGGTTTTGCTGCGATGGGTGTCGCTGAAACCTTGCTGCATACCCATGACATCACTCAAGGACTGGCAGTTCCGTGGCTTCCTCCGGCCGCGCTGTCTGCCGCCGTCCTGCGGCGTCTCTTCCCGGACGCTCCGTCCGGCGAACCGGCCCGGGTCTTGCTCTGGCGCACCGGGCGGGGTGATCTTGCAGGTCGCTCCCGGGTTGATTCCTGGCGCTGGAAAGCAGCTCTGTCCGGCTGAGTCGCGTCCGTGAGGCGGCCTGGCAAGTACCGAGGTGGACGGTCAGACGGCGGCTGGTAGCGGTCTGCCGCCCCAGCGGAGACCTCGCTCGCTTCGGATGCGTGCGCGTTCGCGGCGCTGGGCGGCCAGGACGTCGGGATGGCGGGCGTTGTTGTTCCGCCAGCGCAAGTAGGCGTACAGGGCCCGGGTCTGGACGGTGTGGTTCGGATGGTGGGAGTTGGCCAGGGTGAACTGCCGGAGCGGCCCGAAGTGGGCCTCGATGGGGTTGGCCCAGGACGCGTAGGTGGGTGTGAAGCACAACTCGACCTTGTTCCTCCCCGCCCACCTGCGGATTTTCCAGTTCAGATGGGCCGAGAGGTTGTCGAGGATCACATAGATTGGCCCGCCGTCCGGCCGGGCCGCCCGGATCGACCGCATGGCGGCCCATGTGTGATCGATGCCTTTGCGTCGCCGGTTCACACCCCACAGCTTGTCCTCGCCGACCGAGTAGCAGCCGTGGAAGTAGCTGATTCCGTGGGTGCGGCGGAAGGTGGCCGGCAACCGGTCGGGGCGGCCCTGCTTCTTCCAGCAGGAGCCGGCGGTCGGACCGATGCCCAGCGGGCCGAACTCGTCAAAGGCGAACGTGCGGTCCGGACGTTCGTTGACCGCGTACTCGATCCGGGCCAGCTTGGCGTCGAATGCCGGGTCCGGGGATTCCTGCCAGGTCTTCGTCCGCTGGAAGGTGATCCCGCGGCGGGCCAGTAAACATCGCAGGGCCTCGCGGCCGATCCGAACGGGCCGGTCGGCATTGCGCTGCAGGTGATCGACCAGTTTGCGGATCGACCAGCGGGTGAAGGGATTGCCTAGTGCAGTGGGCGGGTGGTGGCCGTCTGGATGACGAAGTCCTCATCGTCACTGCTCAGCAGGCGGGGGTAGCCTCCCGCCCACTGAGGGTTGAGGCATGCGAGCCCGATCTCGTTGAAGCGGTGGATCACGTCACGGACAGTGTCCTCGTCCGCCTGGACCAGACGCGCGATCACCGGGACCGTGCTGCCGCCGGCCGAGGCCAGCAGCATCATCGCCCGCCGAAACCGCACCGAGCTCGTGCTGCCCCGCCGAACCATCTGCTGGAGCTTCTGCCCCTCCTGCTCAGTCAGCCTGCGGACCCTGACCGGTGGTGCCATCCCGCCTCCCCACGCTGGTTGGAAGTTGTCACTTCCGACCAGCACAACGAGCAAGCCGGTGAACCTATGCGGTCACAGCACTAGCGCTCTTCCCGGGGCCTGCGGCGGCCGGAATGATCGGTGCTGACCGATCCGGCTAGAGCTGCGGAGCAGAGCGCATGACCGAGCGAACTACCTACCTCGACCCTGATCGACGCGACCCGAGCTCCCGGAGGATCGGCGTTCGGGCCTTCCGCTGGTATGCGAAGGTCGAGCTTGATCGCGATGGGTACGTCGATGCCGTGGCCTCGCGAGGGCAAGACTCTGGGCTGCCCGCCGCCTACGAGGAGGCCGTCGAACGGGCACGCCTCGCCTGTATCGAGCGCATCCGGTGCGATGGTTACCCAGGCGAGTTCTGGTTCGTGGGCGGCCCGCGCTGGGTCACCCTGTATGTCCAGTTCCCGCACGTCGAGGCTGTGGTCGCAGCGCTGCGCTTAGCAGAGATCGACCACGACTACGGCGAGCTCCACGCGCTCGCCGACCGACTGGCGCTTCCGGTCGATGACTGGCTTGCTCCAGGCGAGCGGGAGCTGATCCGAGGCATCGACTTTGACGCGCCGCCCCACGCGTTCCTGAGGTTTCTACGGGGCAAGGCCAAGAAGTATGGAGTGCGCCTCAACGGCCGGGCGACTGCTGGAAGTGTGTGGGTCCGCCCGACGCTGCCGTCCGCTCAGAAGCAGATCCGGGAGATGTTCCCCGCGCAGCATCCTGGGTGGGTGGACCGGTGGACCGGGTATGTCGAGGCGGATGATGCCCCCTTCCGGCCCTGGGTGGGCGGCAGAGACCAGGACCTCAGTTACGGCGCGACACCCGTGCAGTTCCGCCCTGCGGAGACGCCGACCGGCAACGCCTGTCCCTGCGGCATGAGCCTGAAAGACCTCTCGGACGGCGGGAAGGCGCACAACGCCCACCATGTGGCGTGGGCGTTCGGTATCCGAGCGCCGAAAAACCTCGAATGGTGGAGTGACCTGGCCGTCGTGACGACGCAGTCACCTATCGCGTGGAGGAAACTGGCATACAAGGTTGCGCGGATGCCGCAGAGAGAGAACCACTACGACTTCCCCTCGTGGTCCCACCTTGGCGAGCCTGAGGTGACCCCGCACAATGTGCGGGCGTACCTGCTGCAGGCGAACGGTTGCGTCATTGGCTACCTGACCGCCCACGACTTCAACGAGCACCGCCGCTGGGATCTGATCGACGGGTCACGGTACGGGGAGGAGGACGACGCCCTTCGCCCGCGCATCGACCTGGTCTGGGTGGCGGATGCCTACCGCCGCCAGGGTGTCGGCGCCACGCTTGTACACGCGCTCGCGGACGACTTCGGGTGTCAGGTTGCCGACGTGTCCTGGTCAAGCCCAATCAGTGACGCCGGCCGGAGTCTTGCACGTCGGCTCTCGCCCGAGGGCATCTGGGTCAGCTGACCCGCAGTTCAGGGACCATCACTCCGAAGGGACCGGCCTCGGGCGCTGGCTCTCGGCGGCAAGACGCACTGGTGCCGAGAGGTCGGAGCAGGCCCGATCGCGGCGTGATGAACGGGTGGCACAGCAGATGCTGTGCCACCCGTTGTCGCGACCCTCCGCAACCGCGTGCCGTCGAAGGTGATCGGCGGTGCGGGACGGCCAGCCCCAAGGTGCGGGGGAGCGCCCGGCATGGGCGGCTGCGGATTCTCCCCAGATTCTCCCCAGGGGCCCTGCGGGCCACTTCAGTGTGTTCGCTAGAGCTAAGTTGATCAATGGTACTGCTGTGCGGTCTAGAGCCAGTCGCGCTTCTTGAAGATGATGTACAGGCTGACGCAGACCACTGCCATCAGCAGGATTGCGAAGGGGTAGCCGCCTGCCCAGTGGAGTTCTGGCATGGTCTCGAAGTTCATGCCGTAGATCGTGCCGACCAGGGTGGGGGCGAAGAGGATGGCGGCCCAGGAGGAGATCTTCTTGATTTCTTCGTTCTGTTCGAAGCCGGCCTCGGCCAGGGCGCGCATTTCTGCGTTCTGTTGTTGGGAGACCAGGGTTGCGTTCACTGTCAGGATGTCCGTCAGGGCTTGGCGGAAGCCGTCGACGCGTTCGCTGGTGTGGGTTACGTGGTCCGCCACGTCGCGGAGGTAGCGCTGGAGTTCCTCGTCCGTGCCGTATTTGGCGAAGCCCGCCATCAGGCCGTGGAGCATGCCGACCAAGGGGCGGGTGGCGCGTTGGAACTCGACCATTTCGCGGGAGAGTTCGTAGATGCGGCGGGAGACCTCCGGGTCGCCGCGGAAGACTTCCGTCTCGATCTCGTCCATGTCGTTCTGGACGCCCGCGACGACGGGGGCGTACCCGTCCACCACCGCGTCGAGGATGGCGTACAGGACGGCTTCGGGGCCCAGGGAGAGGAGTTCCGGGGTTTCCTCCATGCGGCGGCGGACCGCGGAGAGGTCCGGGGCTGCGCCGTGGCGGACGGTGATGAGGAAGTCCGGGCCGACGAAGACGTGGAGTTCGCCGAATTCGACCTCCTCGGGGGCGTCCAGGTAGCGGGCGGCGCGCAGGACCACGAAGAGGGTTTCGCCGTAGCGTTCCAGTTTGGGGCGCTGGTGGGCTTCCAGGGCGTCCTCGATGGACAGCGGGTGCAGGTTGAACTCGGCAGCCAGGGAGTGGAGTTCGGCCTCGGTGGGTCGGTGCAGGCCGATCCAGGCCATGCCGTCGGGCTGCTCGCGCAGCTGCCGGAAGGTCTCGGCGAGGGTGGTGGGGGAGGCGACACGGTGGCCGTCCCGGTAGAGGGCCGAGTCGACCACGCTGCGATGGTGCGTCGGTCCGGCGGAGGCTGCGGCTGCCTTCGGGGCCGCCGGGGGAGTGGTGGGGGGAGTCGACGGCGGGGGCGCGGGGCGGCGCCAGCCCGTCCGCTTCGCGGACGGCGAGGGGTGGTTCTCTCGGCGCTCCGGCATCGCTGGCTGGCTCCCTTGTGTTCCTTGGTTCCTTGGTTCCCTCGTTGCGTTTCTTGGTTCCCTCGTTGTGTTGCGGTGGTTCTGGTGGTCTGTGGAGCAGGATATACGGACGAAAGGGGCGGGGGGTGTGGTGTGGGACCGGATTGCGGACAGGAACTGGCCGCAATGCTCGCTAGCGTTTCGGTCATGGCCTCCAGGACGACGCAACCGGTACTCGGTCCCCGCGCGCTGAACCGCGCCACCCTC
Organism: Streptomyces sp. NPDC002054; assembly: GCF_040296685.1. Classification (NCBI taxonomy): domain Bacteria; kingdom Bacillati; phylum Actinomycetota; class Actinomycetes; order Kitasatosporales; family Streptomycetaceae; genus Streptomyces; species Streptomyces sp. NPDC002054. The sequence goes on along the minus strand of NZ_JBEOXT010000011.1, from coordinate 128,500 downwards.
GCCCGCCAGCTGCTGCTCACCCGCGCCGAGCTGTCGGCCCGCGAGGCGGTGGCGCACCTCGTCGGGCTCCAGGCGCAGAACGTGAAGCCCCCGTACTTCCAGCTGCACGCCCGCCTCGCCCGGTTCCGGCCCGAGGAGCTGTCCGCGCTGATGGAATCGCGCGAGGTGGTGCGCATGGTCACCCTGCGGTCCACCATCCACACCCACACCGCCGAGGACGCCCTGACCCTGCGGTCCCTGGTCCAGCCCGCACGGGACCGGGAGGTCGGCTACTTCCGCGCCGGCCTGGCCGGGGTGGACCTGGAACGGCTCACCGAGCTCGCGCGCGCCCTCGTCGACGCCGGGCCCCGCACCATGGCCGAGATCCGCGAGGCGCTGCTGAAGGAGTGGCCCGACGCCGACCCGCCGGCCCTCTCCGTCGCCGCCCGCTGCCGGCTTCCGCTGGTCCAGGTCACCCCGCGCGGACTGTGGGGGCGCAGCGGCCAGGTCCGGCTGGCCCATCTGGAGCAGTGGGTGGGCCGGTCCGTGGCGGAGCCCGCCTCGCCGGACGAGGCCGTACGCCGCTATCTGCGCGCCTTCGGCCCGGCCTCCGTCAAGGACATGCAGACCTGGGCCGGGCTCACCCGAATGCGTGCCGCCTTCGAGCGGCTCCGGCCCGAACTGGTGACCTTCCGAGACCAGGCGGGGGTGGAACTCTTCGACCTGCCCGACGCCCCGCGCCCCGACCCCGACACCCCGGCCCCGCCCCGCTTCCTGCCCGAGTTCGACAACCTGCTCCTCTCCCATGCCGACCGCGGCCGGGTGGTGCCCGCCGACCTCAAGGGCCGTACCTGGAAAGGCAATCAGGCGTACTGCACCCTCCTCGTCGACGGATTTCTCGCCGGGGTGTGGCGGCTCGACGAAGACCGAAACGGGGACCGGGCCGAGCTCGTCGTCGAGCTCTTCGGCGGCAGCGGGACGAAGGGCACCCGGGAGGAGATCGCCGCCGAGGGGGAGGCCCTGCTCGCCGGGATGACCACCGCCACCCGGACCTCCGTGCGCTTCGGGTCAATCACCGGCTGACGCCCCACTGGTGGCGCGTACCGCACCCGCGGCACGATGCCTGCCAGGGCGCGTCGTTCTTGGTTCCCTTTTGTTCCGCCGGACCCCGTCGCTCGAACGCCGCCCGACCGTGCAGTTGTCCCGATGCCAGGAGAGAGAGCAATGCGGATTCCCATGACCGTGGCGGACTTCCTCGACCGGGCCGAGCTGGGGTTCGCCGCCTCCCCCGGTGTGGTCGACGAACCGGATCAGCCCGGTCCGCCGGTGCCCGAGTCGACGTACGGACGCCTGGGCGAGCGGGTCCAGGCCTGGCAGGCGGGGCTGGACGCGCTCGGCGTCGGCGAGGGCGAGCGGGTGGCGGTGGTCAGCCACAATTCGGCCCGCCTGCTCGAGCTGCTGTTCGCGGTGCCCATGAGCGGCCGGATCTGCGTACCCGTCAACTTCCGGCTCAAGCCGGAGGAGATCGAGTACGTGGTGCGGCAGAGCGGCGCGTCCGTCCTGCTCGTCGACCCCGAGCTGGACGGCGCGCTGTCCGGGATCATGGCGCCGCACCGGTTCGTCCTCGGGGAGCAGACCGAGAACGAGCTGATGCGGTTCGGAATCGAGCCGCGCCCGTGGTCCCACCCGGACGAGGACGCCACCGCGACGATCAACTACACCTCGGGCACCACCGCCCGGCCGAAGGGCGTACGGCTGACCCACCGCAACATCTGGGTGAACGGCCTGACCTTCGGACTGCACACCCGGGTGTGGGAGCGCGACGTCTACCTGCACACGCTCCCGATGTTCCACTGCAACGGCTGGGGCATGCCGTACGTGATGGCCGGACTCGGCGTGAAGCAGGTGGTGCTGCGCAAGGTCGACGGCGCCGAGATCCTCCGGCGGGTCGAGCAGCACGGGGTCACGCTCATGTGCGGCGCACCCGCCGTGTGGAACGCGGTCCTCGACGCGGCGGCGACCTGGGAAGGGGAGGTTCCGGGCCGTGACCGGGTACGGATCATCTGCGCGGGGGCCCCGCCGCCGAGCAGGATGATCCAGCGGGTGGAGGAGGAGCTGGGCTGGGAGTTCACGCAGATCTACGGCCTGACCGAGACCTCCCCGCTGCTCACCTTCAACCGGGCCCGGCCGGCCGATGCGAAGCTGCCGGCCGAGGAGCGGGCGCACCGGCTGTCCCGTGCCGGGCTGCCCGCGCTCGGGGTCCGGCTGCAGGTCTCCGACTCCGGCGAGGTCCTGGCCCGGTCGAACGTCGTGCTCGACGGCTACTGGGACAAGCCGGAGGAGACCGCCGAGGCGCTGGCGGACGGCTGGTTCCACACCGGCGACGGCGGCACGCTCGACGAGGCCGACGGCCACCTGACGATCTCCGACCGGAAGAAGGACGTGATCATCACCGGTGGCGAGAACGTGTCCTCGATCGAGGTGGAGGACACGATCTTCAGCCATCCGGCGGTCGCCGAGGTCGCCGTCATCGGTGTGCCGGACGAGAAGTGGGGCGAGACGATCAAGGCCCTCGTGGTGCTGGCCGAGGGGGCCACCGCCGAGGAGGCCGAGATCATCGCCCACTGCAAGCGGCGGATGGCCGGCTACAAGGCACCGACGACCGTCGAGTTCCGCGAGGCCATTCCGCGCACGGCCACGGGGAAGATCCAGAAGTTCAAGCTCCGTCAGCCCTACTGGGCCGGCCGGGACCGGGAGGTCAACTGAGCTCCGGCCGGCCGAGGCGGTGGATCAGGTGATCAGGAGGGCAGGTGGGACTCGATCGCGGCGATCACCTCGGGGGACTCCGGCTCGGTGCGCGGACGGAACCGGCCCACCACCTCGCCGGCCGGCGAGATCAGGAACTTCTCGAAGTTCCAGCGGATGTCGCCGGCCTCGCCCTCCGCGTCCGGGGTCTTCACCAGCTCCCGGTAGAGCGGGTGCCGGTGCTCCCCGTTGACCTCGGACTTCTCCAGCAGCGGGAAGGTCACCCCGAAGCCGGCCGCGCAGAAGGTCTGGATGTCCTCCGCCGTGCCCGGCTCCTGGCCGCCGAACTGGTCGCACGGCACGCCGATCACGGTGAAGCCGCGCTCGGCGTACGCGAACTGCAGGCGGGCCAGCCCCGAGTACTGCGGGGTGAGGCCGCACTGCGAAGCCGTGTTGACCAGCAGGATCGCCTTCCCCTTGAACGCCGCCAGGCTGGTGGGCTCGTCGCTCAGGGTGGTCAGCGGGATGTCGTACAGGTCGCTCAAGAGGTCACTCCTCGGCAGGGAACGGGTTCATCCGATTGGAATCCGGGCCTCCGAGACTAGGGGATGTCCGGCGGGGCTCCCTTCCCCACCAGCTCGTCCGCCGGGTCGTTGAGCGGCTGCGGCATGCCCGTCAGGTCCATCACGAACAGCGGTATGCCGAGCTCGTCCGCGCGGGACCGGGCCTCCGGTGTGTAGCCGGCCAGGGCGAAGTAGACGCTGGCCCCGGTGGCTGTCAGTCCGTTCAGCCAGACGCATTCCACCGCCGCCAGCCCGGCCGGCGCGGTCGTCGGATCCACCTGCGCCACCAGGCCCGGTGCCCGCAGGTCCACCGCCGCCGAGGGCAGCGGCCGGGTGGCGTCCGGCTGCCGTACGTCCCGGAAGCCCAGCCAGCGCAGGTACAGCGCGGCCGTGGCCACCGCGTCCCGCGCGGTCCGGATGGTCACCGGCCGGAACGCGGGCCGCGCAGCCGAACCCGAGGCCGACCCAGCGCCCGATCCCGCAGCCGACCCGGACGGCAGTGGTTCGGCGGCCGGCCGGCCCGCGGCGGGGGCGTCGGCCCTCGTCTCGTCCTGCACGGGATGGACCGGTACGAGCACCACCGTGCCGCAGGCCGAGCAGCCCAGCTCCGGGTGCGGCCACTCGCTCTCCCGCCCGCAGTTCCCGCAGCGCACCAGCACCCAGCTGTCCGTCCAGGTGCGATGGGTCAGCGGCAGGGCCGGCCTTGTGAGATCCAGCGGCGGGACCACCGGACTCCCGCAGGCGCACGGGAAGACCGGTGGGGTGTAGCCGTTCTCGCGCAGGCACGCCGGGCATCGCACCGGGACCGCTTCCGCCATCTGACCTCGAACCCCCTTCACCGGTGCCGGCCGGAGCCGCCCCGGCCTGCCGGTTGTCGCTGTGCGTAGGTCCATGCTCCACCACGCGCCACCGTCGGGGCGACCCTCCTGGTCATTTGTACAACTCACGGAGCGAAACACGGCTTTTGGTGGCTTCCGAGGTCCCGCACTGCCTTGACGTGCCCGAAGAGGACCCTCTAGCTTGTTCCGTATAGCAGAACAATACTTCCGCATTACGGAAACAGCCTGACCCGCAGGGAGACACGATGCCTCGTATGACAGCCGCCGCCGCTGCAGTGGAGATCCTCAAGCGCGAGGGTGTCGCACAAGCGTTCGGTGTCCCCGGTGCTGCGATCAACCCCTTCTACCGCGAGCTGAAGAACGTGGGCGGCATCGCCCACACCCTCGCCCGCCACGTCGAAGGCGCCTCGCACATGGCCGAGGGCTACACCCGCGCCAAGGCGGGCAACATCGGCGTCTGCATCGGCACCTCCGGCCCCGCCGGCACCGACATGATCACCGGCCTGTACTCGGCGATCGCGGACTCGATCCCGATCCTCTGCATCACCGGCCAGGCCCCGGTCTCGAAGCTCCACAAGGAGGACTTCCAGGCCGTCGACATCGCCGCGATCGCCAAGCCGGTCACCAAGGCCGCCACCACGGTCCTCGAGGCCGCGCAGGTCCCGGGCGTCTTCCAGCAGGCCTTCCACCTGATGCGCTCCGGCCGTCCCGGCCCGGTCCTCATCGACCTGCCGATCGACGTCCAGCTGACCGAGATCGAGTTCGACCCGGAGACCTACGAGCCGCTGCCCGTCTACCAGCCGAAGGCCACCCGCGCGCAGGCCGAGAAGGCGATCCGGTTCCTGCTGGAGTCCGAGCGCCCGCTGATCGTCGCGGGCGGCGGCATCATCAACGCCGACGCCACCGACCTGCTGGTCGAGTTCGCCGAGCTGACCGGCGTCCCGGTCATCTCCACCCTGATGGGCTGGGGCACCATCCCGGACGACCACGAGCTGGCCGCCGGCATGGTCGGTGTCCAGACCGCGCACCGCTACGGCAACGCGACCTTCCTGGAGTCGGACTTCGTGTTCGGCATCGGCAACCGCTGGGCCAACCGCCACACCGGCTACAACCTCGACGCGTACACCAAGGGCCGCAAGTTCGTCCACGTGGACATCGAGCCCACCCAGCTCGGCAAGATCTTCGCCCCGGACTTCGGCATCGCCTCCGACGCCAAGGCCGCGCTGGAGCTCTTCGTCGAGATCGCCAAGGAGCTCAAGGCCGAGGGCAAGCTGCCCGACTTCTCCGCCTGGGCCGCCTCGGCGCAGGAGCGCAAGGCCACCCTGCAGCGCCGTACGCACTTCGAGAACATCCCCATGAAGCCGCAGCGCGTCTACGAGGAGATGAACAAGGCCTTCGGCCCGGAGACCCGCTACGTCACCACCATCGGCCTCTCCCAGATCGCCGCCGCGCAGTTCCTGCACGTCTACAAGCCGCGCCACTGGATCAACTGCGGCCAGGCCGGCCCGCTCGGCTGGACCATCCCGGCCGCCATCGGTGCCGCCACCGCGGACCCGGAGACCCCGATCGTCGCCCTGTCCGGCGACTACGACTTCCAGTTCATGATCGAGGAGCTGGCGGTCGCCGCCCAGCACAAGGTCCCCTACGTCCACGTCCTGGTGAACAACGCCTACCTGGGCCTGATCCGTCAGGCGCAGGGCGGCCTGGGCATCAACTTCGAGGTCAACCTCGAGTTCGAGAACATCAACACCCCGGAGATCGGCGTCTACGGCGTCGACCACGTCAAGGTCGCCGAGGGCCTGGGCGTCAAGGCCATCCGCGTCACCGACCCGGAGAAGCTGGGCGAGGCCTTCGAGCAGGCCAAGAAGCTGGCCGTCGAGCACCAGGTCCCGGTCGTCGTCGAGGCCATCCTGGAGCGCATCACCAACATCGCGATGAGCAAGACGGTCGACATGAGCGACGTCACCGAGTTCGAGGAGCTGGCCACCGAGCCCGGCCACGCCCCCACCGCGATCAAGGCCCTCCAGGTCTGATCTCCCACCGCACCACCCGGCGACCCCCGTCCCTCCGCAAGGAGGGCGGGGGTCGCTCCGCGTTCCGGCGCCGCCGCGACGGCTCCCGTACGGCGGCGTCCGTTCGGGGCTTCGTCACGTGTGTCGACCGCCGGCGGCCCGTGCGGGCGGCCCGCCGGAGGACACTGACCGGTGCTCCGCCGCTGCCGCGGTGGACAGTGGAGAGTGAGGTGGCCGTGGCGGCGGAGGCTTCGACGGGCGGGCAGGACCGTGACGGCGACGGCTCCGCCGAGGCCGATGCCGGGGCCGATGTCGAGCGCGGAGGTTACCGGCAGGAGCTGAAGCGCACGCTGGGCCCCTTCCAGGTGTTCGCGATCTCGTTCGCCTTCATCTCGGTGGCGGTCGGTGTCTTCGGGACCTACGACGAAGTACTCCGCACCGCGGGACCGGTGGGGATCTGGCTCTGGCTGATCGCCGCGGTGGGGCAGACCCTGGTGGCGCTGGTGGTCGCCCAGTTCGCGGCCCGCATCCCGCTCAGCGGCTCCTCCTACCAATGGGCCTCCCGGCTGGCCGACCCGCGGACCGGCTGGTGGTTCGGCTGGCTGACCTTCTGCTTCCTGGCGATCGCCGTCGTGGCGATCGACAACGCGCTGGCGAGCCAGTCGTTCATGCCACTCGCCGGCATCGCGGAGGACGAGGACACCGCGCGCGTGATCACGCTCGTGGTGCTGCTCGTCCAGGCCGTCGTCGCCATCGCCTCGACGCGCCTGGTCAGCTGGATCAACTCGGTGGCGGTGGGGCTGGAAGTGGCCCTCGTCGTGGTGGTGACGATCGCGCTCGTCATCGCCGTGGCGGTCACGGACGACGGCTCGGCAGCCAACCTCACCTCGCGCGGCGTCGCCGCGCACACGCCCGACTACTTCGCGGTCGGCGGCGGGCTGATGCTGGCGATGATCATGGGTCTCGCCACCCTCGTGGGCTTCGACTCCGCCGCGAACCTGGCCGAGGAGGCCAAGGACCCCCACCGCAGCGTTCCGCGCGCGATCGTGGGGTCGGTCGTCGCCGCGGGAATCCTCGGCATGCTCTTCCTGATCGCGCTGACCGTCTCGATTGAGGACGTCCCGCGGATCAGCGCCGACGGGTCGCCGGTCGCGGCGATCATGCGTGAGAACCTCGGCCCGGCCGCGGAGAAGGTGCTGCTCGTCGCGATCTCGTTCGCGTTCTTCGGCGCCGGGATCGTGGTGATGGTCTCCTGCTCGCGGCTGGTCTTCGCGATGTCGCGCGACGCACGCTTCCCCGCGCACCAGGTGATGCGGCGGGTGAACCCCCGTACGCAGACGCCGATCCCGGCGACCCTGCTGATCCTCGCGCTCGGGTTCGTCCTGATGGTGGCGCTGCCGGGCGCTGCACTGCTGGAGCTGATCACGGCGTCGACGATCCTCCCGGCCATCATCTACGGCGCGACGATCGTCCTCTACCTGGCTGTGCGTGGCCGCCTGGGCCGCCAGGAGGGCGCCTTCGACCTCGGACGCCTGGAGCTGCCGGTCGCGCTCTGCGCGCTGGTCTGGACCCTGCTCGCGCTGTTCGTCCTGGTGACGCCGCGGGAGGCGCTGGTCCCCGTCGTGATCGTGGCCGGCCTGCTCCTCCTGGGAGGGCTGTTCTTCCTCGGCATGCTGGTGTTCGACCGCGAGGCGCTGGACACCCAACCCGGCGGGGACACCTTCGGCAAGGGCCACTGAGGAGCGTTCCCGTCCCGGGGCCGGATCCTGCCCGGGCACGGCAAAGCGCCGAGTCACGGGACCGTCCGTGACTCGGCGCTCTAGTCTGTTACCGCCCGACGGGGCGAGGCTGGCGCGACAGGACACCTTGGCTTCGTCTCCCTCAGGTCAAGAGACGGGCCGCTGGGCCTTTACCACCGCACTGGCTCGACACCACCGCGGTCCTCGTCCTGCCCTCTGCCGTGAACCATCCCTCATCCGGGTCCGCGGCAGCGGGCTGGCACCCGGGGTCTGACCTCCTGTCAGACCCCCGGCGCGTTCTTGCGGCTCTTACTGCTCGTCGCGCAGGGCGCGGACAGCAGCCTCGACGCGCTTGCCGTAGTCGGCATCGGCGGCGTGGAAGTGAGCCAGGTTCTTCTCGATGACGTCCTCGCGGGAGACCTGGGACAGGCCGCCGGCGATGTTCGTCACCAGACGCTGCTTCTCGTCCTCGGACCAGCTTCGGGTGGAGTCGGCGGGGGCAAGCGACCGTTGAATTCACCCGGCGAGCGTGCCAGCCAAACGCAGCATCGCCGTTCAGATATCCAGCTGACATCGCTTACAACCTCAACCTCACACGTTGACTGACGTCGCGTGCGGCAGCTGTGCAGGGGGCAGCACGCCCTCGGTCGAGCTGCTTCCCTTGGTCGGCCTGCGCACAGGAGGAGGCCCGTCTTCGCCGGTAGCCGGCGGAGACGGGCCTGCAGCCTTGCCTGGGTTGTCAGTCTGCGGTGCTGAGGGGGGAGGCCAGACCAGGGATCGTCCAGCGCTGGGGGCTGGTGTGGTTGCAGTCCCGGAGCTGGAGCTGGGTTCCGTTCATGATGCGGCCTTGAGGTAGATCGAGGCACCGGTTGGAGGCCGGGTGGTAGAAGCCGCCCTGTGCGGTGGGCAGCCACTGCTGGGCGCCTGTGCCGTTGCAGGTCCAGAGCTGGACGAGGGTGCCGTTCGCGGTGCCGGCGTTGGCAGCGTCGACGCATTTACCCGAGGTGCGGAGCTCGCCGGTATCGCCGATGTCGAACTTCTGGGAGGTGCCTCCATTCGCGTCGTTGCAGTCCCAGATCTGAATCCGGTTGCCGTCAGCAGTACTGCCGGCGTTGTTGTCCGCGCACTTGCCGGGGTTGATACCGGAGACCAGTTTGGTGGCCCAGGCGGTCGGCACGGTGGAGTGGTGGTAGACGGCCAGGTTGCTGATTCGGCCGTCGAAGTGGACGTCGGGCTTGCCGTCGTACTTGTACCGGCCGAGGACGAGCGAGCCAGTGGCTTTCCAGGTGTTGGCCTTGGCATGGTGGCCGGTCCCGGCGAGCGTGCCGTTGACGTAGAGGGCGATCTGGCCGGTCGGCTCGTGGTACGTGGCGGTGAGCTGCGTCCATACACCGGTCTGGACCTTGGCGGCGTCGTTGCGCATGGTCGTCTGGTCGTAGTTCCAGCCGTCACTGTCCTTCTGGGCCATGCCGAACCGCCAGGTGCCGTCGCCCTGGTCGGCCCACAACAGGAATCCGCTGGCGCGGGTTCCGTCCTGGCTTGCGACGACTCCGCCGAGGGTGTCGGGCTTGGCCCAGGTGGAGATGGTGAAGCTGCGGGTGGTGTCGACGGCGGCTGCGGTCGTCGTAGCGGTTCCGCTGATGCCGTCGAGCTGGAGGACCTTGGTCGCTGTTCCGGCCACGGTGTCGTCGGCCCAGTTCGCTCCGCTGCTCAGGGTGGCGTTGGAGCGGCCTCGCAGATCGACAGCGGTGGTGCCGGTGCCCTCGCTGAGCTTCCAGTGGGAGGCGGAGATCCGGGAGTCGCCCATGACCATGGCCGGGCCGAAGCCAGTGACCTTACCGCTGGTCGCCTTGCCGTTCAGGGTCACGAGCCGGTGTCGGGAGTCACGTGCCCACAGATCGGGGAGGCCATCGGCACTGGTGTCGCCGGAGGAACTGATCAGAGGGTGGGTGGACGCCTTCAAGCCCTGGGCGATCGTGGTGCGCTTGCTGTGGTCTCCGAGAGCCGCGGGGTTCCCGGCCTGGTTGGCGTACTGGTAGACGGTGCCGGCGGTGTTGTCGCGGGCCCAGAGGTCGGGAAGGCCGTCGCCGGTGGCGTCGCCGGGTGCGATGAGGGTCAGGTTCTCCCAGCCGGAGGGGCTGAGGACGAGCACGATCGGCTCGCGCAGACCTCCGGTCGGCCCGGCGCCCTGGAAGAGGACGAGCTGGGACCGGTTGGTGCCGTCGCTTTCCACAGTGATCAGGTCGTTGCGAGGATCGGAGCCTTGCTCGGGGAGGGCGTCCCCGACTGCGGAGATCTGCTTGACCCGGGTCCAGTCTCCGGCGTACTCGGAGCCGCACGGCTGACCGGTTGCGGCGACCTTTCGACCACCTCGGTCGACGACACCTCCTACACCTACGCGCCTGCCGGCGACATCACCTCCATCAGCCGTGTCGAGGGCGCCGCACGCGATACCCAGTGCTTCACCTACGACCACCTCCGGCGGCTCACCCAGGCGTGGACCGACACCGGGACCACAACCACCCAGCCTGGTCCCTCCGTTCCGGGAATCGGCGGCTGCACCAACACGACACCACAGCCGGGCAAGATCGGCGGCCCGGCACCGTACCGCCAGTCCTTCACCTACGACGTCATCGGCAACCGGACCTCCCTTACCGACCGCGACCCGGCAGGCGACGAGAGCAAAACCACCACGACGACCAACACCTTCTCGGCGCCGGGCACGGCCCGTCCGCACGCGGTGACCTCCACCACCTGGAAGACCGGTACCAACCCCGCCACCACCGGCGCCTTCACCTACGATGCCACTGGCAACACCCTGACCCGGCCCGACGCCGACGGCACCCCCCGGACGCTGACCTGGACCCCCGAAGGCAAACTCGCCTCGGCCACCAGCGTCTCCGGAACCTCCACCTATCTCTACGATGCGGACGGCAACCGCCTGCTCCGTAAGGACCCGGGAAAGACGACCCTCTACCTCGGCTCCACCGAACTCACCCTCACCACCAGCACCAACGCGGTCACCGGCACCCGCTACTACGCGACCCCCGGTGGCACGACCATCGTCCGCACCTCCGACGGCAAGCTCGCCTACGTCGCCGCGGACCACCACAACACGGGCACTACAGCCGTCGACGCCGCGACCCTGCAGGTCCAGCGGCGATCCACCAAGCCCTTCGGCGGCGACCGCAGCCCCAAGCCGGCCGCCTGGCCCGGCGAACGCGGCTTCGTCGGTGGCACCGAGGACAATGCCACCGGCCTGGTTCACGTGGGTGCCCGCGAATATGACCCCCGCACCAGCACCTTCCTGTCCGTCGACCCCGTTCTCGTCCCGGACAACAATCAAGAGCTCAACGCCTACAGCTACAGCGTCAACAACCCGGTTACGTACTCCGATCCCACTGGCCTCAAACTCGCATGTGGCCCGGCTTTCGACCTTGCCTGCCCGGGGAGCATGCCGAACGGGCGTCCCTTCATCCCCGCGGACAACAGCAGCGGAGACGGTGGGGGATCGGACGGCGGAAGCAGCCCCAGCTCCGGCTACAACCCCAACAGTAACTACAACTGCTCCCTGAACAACTGCGGCCCGAAGCCCCCAGCACCGCCGACCCCGCTGCCCCAGCAGCCCTGGTCCTTGCCGCCGGTGGCTCCGCCTCCGGCTCCGCCGCAGAAGTGCGAACTCGAGCGCATCAATCTCGCCTGCAGGGCGCCAGCGCGCGCGGAAGCCCCGTCGGACAAGGCGCCAGCTTGGAAGAGAGCTGCGAAATGGGCCAAGAAGCACCGCGGAGTTATCTCATCAGTGGGTGCGACCATCGGGTGCTTCGTGCCGGCAGTGGGATGGGTTGCCTGTGGTGCCATGCAAGCCGCGGCGTTCGGTGTCCGTGCCGAACAGCGGGCCGCCGAAGACGGTGGCTGGCAGAAGACGTGGCAGGCCAACACCCACGATGCGATATTCACTGGGGCCACCTTCGGTACAGGCTCTGCTCTGCGGTACGCCAAGTTCGGCAACCTGTCCAGGTGGGTCGAACCGGCCAGGGTGCCAGCCTTCTACCAGCGTTCCGCCTACCAAGGGGCCCACGCCTATCATCCGTTCTATACCGTTACGACTTCGGTCCCGTCCATAGTGGGAATCTGGCGGGAGTACCCCACGGACTAACGGTCCCCGTCCGCGCGCACAACGGAAATCGCAGTCAAGCTCGAACGCACGAGCGAGGATATGAGGGGGGCTTGTGACGAAGCTGTCGCCAGGGCCATGGAAGTGGGTGATATGGGCAGTCGGCCTCGTTGTTCTGTTGGTCGGCCTCTCGACGCTCCCGGACTTTCGGGGTAGCGAGTTCACCGTTGTCGTTACCTTGGGAATGGGAGGGTGGATCACCCTCGTCGCTCCGATCGCACGGGTCAGCGTGGACGCCAGAGGGATCCGGTACTGGGGGATCTTCAAGTGGAAGAGGGTCCGATGGGCCGAAGTGGCCGCTATTGAAGCGCAGCCGCTTGGCGGCAACGGCCTGATGGCAACCGAGGCAGTCATGGTGAGGACCGTGGACGGTCGGGAGCTGTTGCTTGCCGTCCTGGCCGGCCATACGCGAGGGGCATCGTCCACGAACCGCAGGGTCCGGCGACAGCTTGCGACTCTACACAAGGCCGGTATGCGATTCGGGTGGACGGAGAGAGCCGTCCGGGAACGCAGCCGAGGCGCTGCAAGCGAGTGACATCCCTTCAGGACTGGGGCGCATAGCCGCCGCGACTGCAGCGGGACCGCCGGAGGACCGTCTCCGGCAGTCCGTCCCAGTCCCGCCTCGAATACTGAGGGCCCTGATGCACCCAGCAACCTGCCGTACCGGAGCTCACCGCGGCGGGCCTGGCCCTCGCCCTGCGGCTGTGGGGGCGCTTGCACGGCATGGTCTCGCTCGAGGTCTACGGCCATCTGCGCGGCCAGACCCACGACCCCGACAAGCTCTTCCGCGTCGAACTCGCCGCGCTGCTGCACTCGCTGGGCCTGCGCGCCTGACGGCGGGCACGGCAAAGCGCCGAGTCATGGGACCGTCCGTGACTCGGCGCTCTGGTTTGGTGGGGAGGTTTGCCGCCCGACGGGGCGAGGCTGGCGCGACAGGACGTTCGCTCCCGCCGGGCGGGGTGTGTGGTGCTGCAGTGACTCCGGCGGACGGAGTCCGGCGCAGCCGGCCGATGCCCGCGGAGCGGTGCGAGGACGGCGTCAAGAAGAGGTCGGAGTGGCTGGGACCGCGGTGGTGGCGACAGGACACCTTGGCTTCGTCTCCCTCAGGTCAAGAGACGGGCCGCTGGGCCTTTACCACCGCACTGGCTCGACACCACCGCGGTCCTCGTCCTGCCCTCTGCCGTGAACCACCCCTCATCCGGGTCCGCGGCAGCGGGCTGGCACCCGGGGTCTGACCTCCCGTCAGACCCCCGGCGCGTTCTTGCGGCTCTTACTGCTCGTCGCGCAGGGCGCGGACGGCAGCCTCGACGCGCTTGCCGTAGTCGGCATCGGCGGCGTGGAAGTGAGCCAGGTTCTTCTCGATGACGTCCTCGCGGGAGACCTGGGACAGGCCGCCGGCGATGTTCGCCACCAGACGCTGCTTCTCGTCCTCGGACATCAGCCGGAACAGCTCGCCGGCCTGGAAGAAGTCGTCGTCCTTGGTGTGGGCCGGAGCCTCGTGGGTGCCCGTGTAGCCGGTGACGGCCTTCGGGGCGCCGAGCGCCAGGCCGGTCTCGGCCGGACCCTGGTGCGAGTTGGGCTCGTAGTTCTTGTCGTGGCGCGAGCCGTTGCGCAGCGCCATGGCGCCGTCGCGGCCGTAGTTCTGCGCGGTGGTCGCCTTGGGGGCGTTGACCGGCAGCAGGGTGTGGTTCACGCCGAGACGGTAGCGCTGGGCGTCCGCGTAGGCGAACAGGCGGCCCTGGAGCATCTTGTCCGGCGAGGCGGTGATGCCCGGGACGAAGTTGTTCGGGGAGAAGGCGGACTGCTCGACCTCGGCGAAGACATTCTCCGGGTTGCGGTCGAGGACCAGGCGGCCCACGCGCTGCAGCGGGTAGTCGCTGTGCGGCCACACCTTGGTGAGGTCGAACGGGTTGAAGCGGTAGTCCGCGGCCTCGGCGGCCGGCATGATCTGGACGTAGAGGGTCCAGCTCGGGTTCACGCCGCGCTCGATGGCCTGGAGCAGGTCGGTCTGGTGCGAGTTCGCGTCCTTGCCGACGAGCTCGGCGGCCTGCTCGCCCGACAGGCAGCGGATGCCCTGGTTCGTCTTGAAGTGGTACTTGACGAAGAAGGCCTCGCCCTGGGCGTTGGTCCACTGGTACGTGTGGGAGCCGTAGCCGTTCATGTGGCGGTACGACGCCGGGATACCGCGGTCACCCATCAGCCAGGTGATCTGGTGCGTCGCCTCGGGGGCGTGCGCCCAGAAGTCCCAGACGTTGTCCGCCTCCTGCTTGCCCGTGAAGGGGTCGCGCTTCTGGGAGTGGATGAAGTCGGGGAATTTGATCGGGTCCTTGATGAAGAACACCGGGGTGTTGTTGCCGACGAGGTCGTAGTTGCCGTCCTCGGTGTAGAACTTCAGCGCGAAACCGCGGGGGTCACGCACCGCGTCCGCACCGCCGAGGGAGTCGGCGACGGTGGAGAAGCGCAGGAAGGTCTCGGTCTTCTTGCCGACCTCGTTCAGGAACTTCGCCGAGGTGTAGGCGGTGACGTCGTCGGTCACCTCGAAGTAGCCGTACGCGGCGGAGCCGCGGGCGTGCACGACACGCTCCGGGATGCGCTCGCGGTTGAAGCGGGCCAGCTTCTCCAGGAGCTGCTGGTCCTGGATCAGAAGCGGGCCACCGACGCCGGCGGTGGCGGAGTTCTGGTTGTCGGCGACCGGAGCGCCTGACTCGGTCGTAAGCACGCGCTTCGACATGGTGACCTTCCGTACGGGTGCCTGCTGACGGAAAACGTCTTCCGTCATGCGGATGAGCCTAATTTCGGCTCGAACGTGACGTCAACAGTTTGTTGAAGAAAGCTGAAGGAGAGGTGATCCGGACAGTGCCGGCGCTTGGGCGCGACAGGACAGGTGTCAGCACCGGCACCGTCCGGAAACTCAGGTCCCTCGCGGAGAGAGGGGGAGGGGGCTCGGATCAGAGCTGGGCGCCGGAGAGGCGCTCGACGGCGCGCAGCAGGGCTGAGTGGTCCAGGCCGCCGTCACCCTGGGCGCGCAGCGAGGCGACCAGCTGGGCGACGACCGCGCCGACCGGCAGGGCCGCACCGACATTGCGGGCGGCGTCGGTGACGATGCCCATGTCCTTGTGGTGCAGGTCGATCCGGAAACCGGGCTTGAAGTCGCGGTTCAGGAAGTTGTCCTTCTTGCGGGTCAGGACCGTGGAGCCGGCCAGACCGCCGTTGAGGACGTCCAGGGCGGCCTGGAGGTTCACGCCGGACTTCTCGAGGAAGACGACGGCCTCGGCGCAGGCCTGGATGTTGACCGCGACGATGAGCTGGTTGGCGGCCTTGACCGTCTGGCCGGAGCCGTGCGGGCCGCAGAGGACGATGGTCTTGCCCAGCGCCTCGAGGATCGGGAGGGCCGCGTCGAAGTCGGCCTGCTCGCCACCCACCATGATCGACAGGACGGCCTCGATGGCGCCGGCCTCGCCGCCGGACACCGGGGCGTCGATGACGCGGATGCCCTTCTCCTTGGCGTTCTTGGCCAGGTCGACCGAGGTCTGCGGGGTGATCGACGACATGTCGACGATCAGCGCGCCCTGCTTGGCGTTCTCCAGGATGCCCTCGGGGCCGTAGGAGATGGCCTCGACGTGCGGGGAGGCGGGCACCATCGTGATGATCACGTCGGCGTCCTTGACGGCCTCGGCGATCGAGCCGGCCGCGGTGCCGCCGGCGGCGGCCAGGCGGTCCAGCTTGTCCTGCTCCAGGGTGAAGCCGGTGACCGAGTAGCCGGCCTTGATCAGGTTCTCGGACATGGGGGAGCCCATGATGCCGAGACCGATCCATGCGACCTTGGGGAGATTGCTCATGGTGAGGGTGCCTCTCAAAACTGGTGGTACAGGGGAGGAAGTCAGCGGGCCGCGCGGGCCTCGGCCGGGAGCCACTCGAAGGACGCGGCGGCGTCGGCGGCCTTGTACTCCAGGCCGACCCAGCCGTCGTAACCGGCCTTCTTGAGCTCGTCGAGCAGCTGCTCCAGGGGGAGCTCGCCGGTGCCCGGCGCGCCACGGCCCGGGTTGTCGGCGATCTGGACGTGGCCGGTCTTGGCGGCGTACTCCGCGATGACCTCGCTGACGTTCTCGCCGTTCATCGACAGGTGGTAGATGTCGAGGAGGAACTTGGCGTTGCCGAGCCCGGTGGCGGCGTTGACCTTGTCGACGACCTCGATCGCCGAGGGGGCGCTCACCAGCGGGTAGAGCGGCGATTCCGGCTTGTTCAGCGTCTCGATCAGCAGGATCGCACCGACCCGGTCCGCGGCGCGGGCCGCGAGAACCAGGTTCTCCAGGGCGAGCTCGTCCTGGACGGCCGGGTCCACACCCTCGACGCGGTTGCCGTAGAGGGCGTTCAGCGCCTTGCAGCCGACCGAGGCGGCGAAGTCCGCCGCGACGTCGATGTTGGCGCGGAAGCGGTCGGACTCCTCACCGGGCACCGAGACCGCACCGCGGTCCGGGCCGGGGAGCTGACCGGCGTAGAAGTTCAGGCCCACCAGCTGGGTGCCGGCGTCCTCAAGGGCCTTCTTGAGGGCGTCGAGCTCCGCCTGGGCGGGAGTGGGGGTCTCGATCCAGGGCCACCACAGCTCGACCGCGGTGAAGCCTGCCGCGGCGGCAGCCGCGGGACGCTCCAGAAGCGGGAGTTCCGTGAAGAGGATCGAAAGGTTCACATCGAAGCGCTGGTCCGTGTATCCCATGAGGGGTGTGCGCTCCTTCCGTATTGCG
This sequence comes from Streptomyces sp. NPDC002054, assembly GCF_040296685.1. NCBI lineage: Bacteria > Bacillati > Actinomycetota > Actinomycetes > Kitasatosporales > Streptomycetaceae > Streptomyces > Streptomyces sp. NPDC002054. The sequence continues at coordinate 111,707 of NZ_JBEOXT010000011.1, read as the reverse complement.
GAAGTTAGTTTCTGCTTGATGGAAGACTGCAAGGCGGGCGCCGCACTTGTCAAGTACGGACTCCCGGAAAATCGTGACCGCGGGGTAGCTTGACGAGGTGCGATTGAGAGTGGAATTCACGACCGAGCCCTTCGACCTCGAAGAGGCCCCCGCCCATGCCGTGGCCGCTCGCGAGGTCATCCAGAAGGCGCAACTGGACGCGGTGGACGTCGGCCCGTTCGGCAACACTGCCGAAGGGGAGGCCGGCGAGCTGCTCGGCGCGGTGACCGCGCTGCTGCGCGATGCGCTGGCAGCCGGTGCCACCCGGGTCTCGCTGCAGGTCAATGTGATCCCGGAGGACCTCCGATGACCGAGCCCCGCGACCACCCGTTCGTCGCCGCGGTCAAGCCGCTGGTCGACGCGATGGGCGGGGAGCTGCTGGACCCCGCCCTGGCCCAGCCCGACGACGTCGTGCTGGCCTGGGAGGGCCGCGACCTGCTCGCCGTACGCCTGCCGCAGCTGTCCGACTCGCTGGACCACATCCTGGCGGCCCTGGAGCGCCGGCACGGGATGCCGCTCTCGCAGCTGGACCGCAAGTCCAAGCAGGACGTGGTGCGCATACTGGAGGCGCGCGGCGCCTTCTCCGTGCGCCATGGCGTCGAAACGGTGGCCGGCGCCCTGGGCGTAAGCCGCTTCACCGTCTACAACTACCTGAACAGGGAAAACCCCAACAAGAACAGCCGGTAGTGAAGACGGTTTCACCCATGGTGACGAGCCGCCGCCCGATTCAACCGGGCGGCGGCTTTTGTGTACGGGAAGTTTCAACAAAGTGTTGACGCCGTGTTGTCGAGGGCGTTAGCTATGCGCAGCCCGTCAAAGCAACATGGCCACGGAGGCTTCCCGTGACTTCGAGTCCGACACCGGGTCTGACCCGGTTCAACACCCTGGACGACAGCGCGGCCACGGCCGAGCTGCACGAGGTGTGCGCCAGCGCGGCATGGGGCGGCAAACTGCTCGCCCAGCGCCCGTTCTCCAGCGCCGAAACCCTGTTCGCCGCGAGCGACGCCGCCATGGCCGAGCTCACCGTCGCGGACCTGGAAGAGGCGATGGCGGGCCACCCGCCGATCGGCCGGCCGAAGCCGGGTGACCCGACCTCTGCCCGCGAGCAGCGCGGCATGGCCGGTGCCTCCGAGGAGCTCAAGACCGAACTGCTGGAACTGAACCTGGCCTACCAGGAGAAGTTCGGCCATGTCTTCCTGATCTGCGCCACCGGTGCGACCGGAGAGCAGATGCGGGACGCGGTCAAGGTCCGGATCGAGAACACTGCCGAGGTCGAGCGGGAGATCGCCCGCGGAGAGCTCGTCAAGATCAACCGGATCCGTCTGACCCGCCTCGTAGAAGGAGAGTGAGCACAGCACATGAGCACGCAGACCACGGCCTCGGTGTCCACGCACATCCTGGACACCAGCATCGGCAAGCCCGCCGAGGGCGTCGCCATCACCCTGTCGGCCCGTAGCGGATCCGACGCGGAGTGGGCGAAGCTCGGCGGTTCCGCCACCGATGCGGACGGGCGTTGCAAGGACCTGCCGGCGCTGCCGGAGGGCACCACCCACGTACGTCTCGACTTCGAGACCGAGGCGTACTTCACGCGTCAAATCAACACAGTGAAGCAAGCCGAGGCGCAGCAGGACGCCCCCCGCGTAAGGGACAGCGGCGCGTTCTTCCCCGAGGTGACCATCACGTTCGCGGTCACCCCGGGCGAGCACTACCACGTACCGCTGCTGCTCAACCCGTTCGGCTACTCCGTTTACCGAGGGAGCTAGCAGACATGCCCACGATTCTCGGCCAGAACCAGTACGGCAAAGCAGAGAACCGCGTCGTCAAGATCACGCGGGACGGCGACACCCACCACATCAAGGATCTGAACGTCTCGGTCGCCCTCTCCGGCGACATGGACGACGTCCACTACTCCGGCTCGAACGCCAACGTCCTGCCGACGGACACCACGAAGAACACGGTGTACGCGTTCGCCAAGGAGTACGGCATCGAGTCCGCCGAGCAGTTCGGCATCCACCTGGCGCGCTGGTTCGTGAACAGCCAGGAGCCGATCCACCGGGCGCGCATCCGTATCGAGGAGTACTCCTGGGAGCGGATCGCCACCTCGGACGCCAACTCCAAGTTCATCGGCTCCGACGAGGTCAAGCACTCCTTCGTCCGCAAGGGCCAGGAGACCCGCGTCACCCAGATCACCTACGACGGCCAGAACTGGGAGGTCATCTCCGGCCTCAAGGACCTGGTCGTCATGAACTCCACCAACTCGGAGTTCTGGGGCTATGTGAAGGACAAGTACACGACCCTGCAGGAGGCGTACGACCGCATCCTGGCCACCCAGGTGTCGGGCCGCTGGCGGTTCAACTGGACCGACGACGAGCAGCGGATGCCCAACTGGGAGAAGTCCTACGAGGCCACCCGCAAGCACATGCTCGAGGCCTTCGCGGAGACCTACTCGCTGTCGCTGCAGCAGACCCTGTACCAGATGGGTTCGCGCATCATCAACCACCGCTCGGAGATCGACGAGGTCCGCTTCTCGCTCCCGAACAAGCACCACTTCCTGGTCGACCTGGAGCCCTTCGGCCTCAAGAACGACAACGAGGTGTACTTCGCCGCCGACCGTCCCTACGGTCTGATCGAGGCCACGATCCTGCGGGACGGCGCCGACGCGCGCATCCCGGTGGACATGACCAACCTCTGATCCCCGTGCGAAGAGCGTCCCGGGGCTCCGCAGTGGCCCCGGGGCGCGGCGCAACACACTTTTGCTTCCTGATTCGGCACCCGGCGCACCATACGGGGCGGCAGTACTGTCAGCTGTCAAGGCCCCCGGCTCCGGCACTCAAATTCCCTGGGCCTTGCCGTGCCCGTACCGCCACTGAAAGCACGAGGAAGTCCCATGGCAGCATCGGCAGCCCCTGACAGCGCAGTCGAGCGCATCGTCATCGAGAACTGCGCCATCGCGACCGTCGACGCCAACGACACCGAGTACGCCTCGGGCCACATCGTTGTCGCCGGCAACAAGATCGAGTCCATCGGTGCGGGCAAGGCCCCCGAGAACCTCGAGAACGTGGTCCGCCGCATCGACGGCACCGGGCACCTCGTGACCCCCGGTCTGGTCAACACCCACCACCACTTCTACCAGTGGATCACGCGTGGCCTGGCCACCGACCACAACCTCTTCAACTGGCTCGTCGCCCTGTACCCGACCTGGGCGCGCATCGACGAGCAGATGGCGTACACGGCGGCCCAGGGCTCCCTCGCCGCGATGGCCCGCGGCGGTGTCACCACCGCGATGGACCACCACTACGTCTACCCCAAGGGCTCCGGCGACCTCTCCGGCGCAATCATCCGCGCCGCGTCCGAGATGGGCGTACGGTTCACCCTCGCGCGCGGTTCCATGGACCGCAGCGAGAAGGACGGCGGCCTGCCGCCGGACCACGCCGTCGAGACCCTCGAAGGCGCGCTCGCCGACACCGAGGCCACCGTCAAGAAGCACCACGACGCCTCCTTCGACGCGATGACCCAGGTCGCCGTCGCCCCCTGCTCCCCCTTCTCGGTCTCCACCGAGCTGCTGAAGCAGGGCGCCGAGCTGGCCCGCCGCCTCGGTGTGCGCATGCACACCCACGGCAGCGAGACCGTCGAGGAAGAGCAGTTCTGCAAGGAACTGTTCGGCATGGGTCCCACCGACTACTTCGAGTCCACCGGCTGGCTCGGCGAGGACGTGTGGATGGCGCACAGCGTCCACATGAACGACTCCGACATCGCCGCGTTCGCCCGCACCAAGACCGGTGTCGCGCACTGCCCGTCCTCCAACGCCCGACTGGCCGCCGGCATCGCCCGCGTCCCGGACATGCTGGCCGCCGGCGTGCCCGTAGGCCTCGGCGTGGACGGCACCGCCTCCAACGAGTCCGGTGAGCTGCACACCGAGCTGCGCAACGCGCTGCTGATCAACCGTCTGAACCCGGTGCACCGCGAGGCCGCGCTCAACGCCCGCCAGGCCCTTCGCCTGGGCACCTACGGCGGTGCGCAGGTCCTCGGCCGCGCCGACAACATCGGTTCGCTGGAGGTCGGCAAGTGCGCCGACCTGGTGATGTGGAACCTGAACACCTTCCTGCACTCCTCGATCGCCGACCCGGTCACCGCGCTGGTCTTCGGTGCGGCTGCCCCGGTGACCCTCTCCCTGGTCAACGGCAAGCAGATCGTCGAGAACAACCGTCTCCTCTTCGCCGACGAGGACGCCATCGCGGTTTCCACCCGGGAAGAGGCCCAGCGCCTCGCGCGGATCACCGCGCAGGCCTGATCGAAGGAATCCGGCCGGGGGGGACGGCCCCCGGCCGGTGGCCGCGGTCCCGAGCGGGGTCCGCGGCAGCCGTTCCCGGGCGGTGCCACCGGATTCCGGCGGCGCCCCCGGGCGCGGTGACTCGTGCCACCACGGCTCCGTACCTGGAACGCACCACGGCCACGGCACCGCCATGCCCGAAAACCGTCTCCCCCCACAACTGCATACAGGCTCGACTTGCACAGCTTTCGCACGACCTCCAAGACACCACGTCCCTGCCGACGTGTTCAACCGAGCGGAGGAAGCCGTGGCCAACGCGCCCAGGTTTCGCAAAGATGCAGTCGCAATACCGGAGGAAAAGCACCCGGTCGACGAGACCCTGCCTCCTCTGAAGATGTTCACCAGCGGCCTCCAGCACGTGGCCGCCATGTACGCGGGTGTCGTCGCCCCGCCCATGATCGTCGGCCCGGCCGTCGGACTCTCCGCCAAGGAGACCGCCTTCCTGATGGGCGCGTCCCTCTTCACCGCCGGACTCGCCACCCTCCTCCAGACCCTCGGATTCTGGAAGATCGGCGCCAAACTCCCCTTCGTCAACGGCGTTTCCTTCGCCGGTGTGACCCCGATGATCGCCATCGGCAAGGGGGAGGGGGACAACGCCATCCCCATCATCTTCGGCGCGATCATCGTCGCCGGCCTGCTGGGCTTCTTCGCCGCCCCCTACTTCGGCAAACTCGTCCGCTTCTTCCCGCCCGTGGTCACCGGCACGGTGATCACCCTGATCGGCGTCTCGCTGCTCCCGGTGGCCTTCAACTGGTCCCAGGGCGGCAATTCCACCGCCGCCGACTACGGCTCGATGAAGAACATCGGGATGGCCGCCCTCACCCTGGCCATCGTGCTGCTGATGCGGAAGTTCCTGCGCGGCTTCCTCCAGCAGATCTCCATCCTGCTCGGCCTGGTCGCCGGCACGCTGATCGCGATCCCGCTGAATATGACCGGCTTCGACGCCATTGCCGGCGCGGACCTGGTCGGCTTCCCCACCCCCTTCCACTTCGGCGCCCCGCAGTTCCAGGTCGCGGCGATCATCTCCATGTGCATCGTCATGCTCGTCTGCATGACCGAGTCCACGGCCGACATCCTGGCCCTCGGCAAGATCGTCGGACGGCCGGCGGACGAGAAGACCATCGAGGGCGGCCTGCGCGCCGACACCCTCGGCAGCGCGCTCAGCCCGGTCTTCAACGGCTTCATGTGCAGCGCCTTCGCACAGAACATCGGGCTGGTCGCGATGACCAAGGTGCGCAGCCGGTTCGTGGTCGCGGCCGGCGGCGGCATCCTGATCCTGCTCGGCCTGTGCCCGGTGGCGGCCTCCGTCATCGCCCTGGTCCCGCTGCCGGTACTCGGCGGCGCCGGCATCGTGCTGTTCGGCTCGGTCGCCGCGAGCGGCATCCAGACCCTGGCCGGCGCGGCCATGGAGAAGGGCGAGAACGCCCTGATCGTCGCGGCCTCCGTCGGCATCGGCCTGATCCCGATCGCGGCGCCCGAGTTCTACCACGCCTTCCCGGAGGACCTGCTCGTCGTCCTGGACTCCGGCATCAGCACCGGCTGCGTGGTGGCCATCCTGCTCAACCTGGCCTTCAACCACCTCGGCAGCCGCAAGAACGCGGGCGCCGGCGCGGCCGTACCGGAACCGGCCGCCGCGCACTAGGGGGTGTCCGGCGAGACCGTACGGCGGTGCGCACGCCACCCACTGCGGGTGTGGCGTGCGCACCGCCGTATCCGTACGGGAGCTGCGCGGCCTGGGCTACGCCTTCGCCGTTCCCCAGGCGGTGAGCATGCCGGGCGAGAGGGCGGCGCACTCGGGCGAGTCCAGATAGCGGATCGCCGCGTCGATCGTCGCGTCGTCGACCAGTCCGGTGGCCGTCATCGCCTCCCGTGCGCGCTCCCATGTCTCCGCCCAGAACCGGCTGATGGGGCTGCCGGGCAGCAGCGGGGGGACGTGGATCTCGGCCGCCACGGAGGTGAGGCCGGCCGCCCGGAGGTGCCGGGGGTAGTCCGGCACCCAGGAGACGTCGGTGCCGAGGGTGTCCCGCAGGCCGTGCCACATCGCCCCCATCACCCGGCTGTACGGGGTGTCCGGCGAGGTGGCGGCGGTGGTCAGGTCCACGGCGTCGCTGAGCACCAGGACCCCGCCGGGGGCGAGCAGGGAGGCGAGCCTGCCGATCATCTGCTGCCAGGAGCGCAGGTGCATGAGCACGAACCGGGCATGGACCAGCCGGAACCGGCCGGGCATGAAGTCCGGGTCGGTGACGTCCGCTTCGAGGGCGGTGAGCCCGGCGGCCGGGTGCGCCCGGAGGAAGCGTACGTCGCGGTCGACGGCGAGGACCTCCGCGACCCCGGCCCGCTCCAGGAGCAGGCGGGCCACCGTGCCCGTGCCCGCGCCCACATCCAGGCAGCGCCAGCCGGGGCCGACGCCCAGTTCCGTCAGCCGGGCCAGGGTGAAGGCGTCGTACGCGAGCGCGCCGAGGTCGATGCGTTCGTCCTCGCCCGCCTGCTCGGGCCGGAACACCGCCTCGCCGTAGCGGTCTCCGGGAGGCACGGCACCGCCATCGCCAGCGCCATCGAACCGTTTCATGGCCCGATCCTGCACGGGCCGCCCTCCGTTCGCCCGAGGCGCGCCGCACTGCACGGGGGTTGACGGGCAGTCAGGGCAGAGCGCAACACTTATATCCGACGGCCGATATAAGTTGCGCCGAACCCCCGATCCGCCGACCCCCACCGGAGGTGCCGTGCCGCCGCCCCGCACACCCCAGGCCCAGCGCAAGTCCGAGACCCGGTCCCGGCTCATCGACGCGGCGGCCGAGCTCTTCGCCCGCAAGGGGTTCCACGCCGTGTCCGCCGAAGCCGTCGCCGAAGCGGCGGGGCGGACCACCGGCGCGCTCTACAGCCACTTCGGCGGCAAGGAGGGCCTGCTGCTGGCCCTGCTGGAGGTGTGGAAGGACCGCACCGCCGAGGAACTGGCCGCCGAGATCGCCGGCAGCACCGACCCGGCCGACCCCGCCGTGCACTTCGGCGCCATGTGGGGCAGCCTCACCCGGCCGCACCCCGACCGGGGCGAGGCCTGGCTGCTGCTGGAGACCGAGCTGTGGCTGCACGGGGCCCGCAGCCCGCTCATCGGCAGCCGCCTCGCCCAGCGGTACGCCGAGATCCGCGCCCAGCTCGGCGAGGGCCTGGCCGACTGGGCCGAGACCACCGGCACCCCGCTGGCCCGGAGCCCGGAGGAGACCGGCGCCCTGGTCCTCGGCGTCCTCCTCGGCCTCGCCATGCAGCACCGCCTCGAACCGGACGCCGTCCCCGACGCCCTTGTCGTCGACGCCCTCAGCGCACTCCTGGCACGCTCCTGAAAGGAGTCCGATCGTGACCGTGATCCCCGCCGGCGAGATCAACCTGCTCGAGGACACCTGGGCCCGCGAGGTCCCGCACGACCAGTTCACCCGGCTGCGCCGGGAGGACCCGGTGCACTGGCACGACGTACCCGGAGGCCACGACGGGTTCTTCGCCGTCACCCGGCACGCTGACATCAAGGCCGTCAGCCGCGACCCGGAGCTGTTCTCCACCGAGCTCGGCTCCTTCCTCATCCGCGACCAGGCCCCCGAGTCCCTGGAGGCGTTGCGCCTGGTGCTGCTCGGCATGGATGCGCCGCGGTACTCCCGCTACCGCTCCCTGGTCAGTGCCGGGTTCACACCGCGGGTGATCCGCCGGCTGGCCACCCGGATCCGCGAGCAGGCGGCCGACCTGGTCGCCACGATCCCGGCCGGCGGGACCGTGGAGTTCGTCGAGGAGATCGCGGCCCGGCTGCCGGTGGAGACCATCTGCGAGATGATCGGCGTACCGGCCGGGGACGAGCGGCTGGTCTTCGAGTGGAGCAACCGGATGGCCGGCGGCCAGGACCCGGACCTGTCCGGCGGGCGGGCCGACAGCGACCTGGCCGCCGCCGAGATCTACGCGTACTGCGACGCGCTCGTGGCCGAACGCCGGGTCCGGCCCCGGGAGGACATCCTGACCACCCTGGTCCACGCCGAGGTGGAGGGGGACCGGCTCACCCCGGACGAGATCAACATGTTCTTCGTCCTGCTCTGCGTGGCGGGCAACGAGACCACCCGCAACCTGCTCTCGCAGACCGTGCTGGCCCTCGCCGAACATCCGCAGGTGCGGGCCGAGTTGGCCGCCGGCACCGAGGACGACGCGCTGTGGGCCACCGCCACGGAGGAGTTCCTGCGCTGGAGCGGGTCCATCCACAACTTCCGCCGGACCGCCACCCGGGACACCGTGCTGCGCGGAGTGCCGATCCGGGCGGGCCAGAAGGTGGTGACCTACTACACCTCCGCCAACCGGGACGAGGAGGTGTTCACGGACCCCTTCACCCTGGACGTGCGGCGCACCCCGAACGAGCACCTCGCCTTCGGCGGCGGCGGTCCCCACTTCTGTCTGGGTGCGGGCCTGGCCCGCACCCAGATCAACTCCCTGATCCGTGAACTCCTGCGCCGCCACCCCGAGTTCGCCCTGGCCGGGTCGCCGCGCCGGGTCCGCTCGGACTTCATCAACGGCCTCAAATACCTCCCGGTCGGCTTCGGATAGCCGCCGTTCGGGGTCAGACCCCGGTGGCGGCTGCGGCTGCCCGGCCGGCCTGCCGGCCGGAGAAGATGCAGCCGCCGAGGAACGTGCCCTCCAGGGACCGGTAGCCGTGCACCCCGCCGCCGCCGAAGCCGGCGACCTCCCCCGCCGCGTACAGGCCGGGCACGGGGTTGCCGGAGGCGTCGAGGACCCGCCCCGAGAGGTCGGTCTGGAGGCCGCCGAGCGTCTTGCGGGTGAGGATGTTGAGGCGTACGGCGATCAGCGGGCCGGCGGACGGGTCCAGGATCCGGTGGGCCGACACCGTCCGGCTGATGGCATCCCCGGGGTAGGCGAGGGCGTTGCAGATGCCCATGACCTGGACGTCCTTGGTGTACAGGTTCTCCATCTCCCGGTCCCGCGCCTCGATCTGCCGCTTGAGGCCGGCCAGCTCGATCAGGTCGTCGCCGGTCAGCCTGTTCATTCCGGCGACCAGGTCGGTCAGGTTCGTGGCGACCACGAAGTCGGCCCCCCGCTGCTTGAACCTCTCGATCGGCTCCGGGCTCTGCCAGATCCGCGACAGCAGCTTCAGGATGTCCTTGTTGGTGAGGTCGGGGTTCTGCTCGGAGCCCGAGAGGGCGAACTCCTTGGCGAGGATCTTCTGCGTAGTCACGAACCACGAGTAGTCGTAGCCGGTGTCCGTGATCGACTTCAGGGTGTGCAGGGTGTCGTAGCCCGGGATGTCCGGGGTGCCGAAGCGCCGGCCCTTCGCGTCGAACCACATCGACGACGGGCCCGGCAGGATGCGGATGCCGTGACCGGGCCAGATCGGGGCGTAGTTGCGGAGACCCTCGGTGTAGTGCCACATGCGGTCGGGGTTGACGATGCGTCCGCCCGCGCGCTCCGTGATGGCGAGCATACGGCCGTCCACGTGCGCGGGCACGCCCGTGACCATGGTGGCGGGCGGGGTGCCGAGCCTGGCCGGCCAGTTCCGGCGGACCAGCTCGTGGTTGGCGCCGATGCCCCCGGAGGTGACCACGACGACGGGGGCGCGCAGCTCGAACTCACCCACGACGGTGCGGGAGCTGGGCGTGCCGCGTGCCGAGCTGCTGGGTTCCAGGATGGCCCCGCGCACGCCGGTGACGGCTCCCGCCGTCGTGACCAGCTCGTCCACCCGGTGCCGGAACTTGAAGGTCACCTTCTTGTTCCCGACGGCGGCCCGCACCTTCTTCTCGAAGGGTTCGACGACCGCCGGGCCCGTTCCCCAGGTGACATGGAACCGCGGCACCGAGTTGCCGTGGCCGTCCGCGAGCCCGCCACCGCGCTCGGCCCAGCCCACGATCGGGAACCACTGCACGCCCAGCCCGGCCAGCCAGGACCGCTTCTCCCCGGAGGCGAAGTCCACGTACGCCTCGGCCCACTTGTACGCCCAGTGGTCCGGACCGGCAGGGTCGTCGACGTCCCGGTCGAAGCCCGCCGTGCCGAGCCAGTCCTGCCAGGCGAGGTCGCGCGAGTCCTTGATGCCCATGAGGCGCTGCTCGTGGGAGTCTGCGAAGAACAGTCCGCCGAAGGACCAGAACGCCTGCCCGCCGATGCTGGCCTCCGGCTCCTGGTCCAGGAGCAGCACCTTGCGCCCGGCAGCCGCGAGTTCGGCGGTGGCGACGAGGCCGGCGAGGCCGTGCCCGACGACGATGGCGTCCGCGTGGTACGACTCGGCACCGAAGGCGGGGAAGGCGTTGGCGGCCAGGGCGGCCCCGGCGAGCACACCGCCGGTGACGGTGAGGGCCCGGCGTCGCGTGATGCCGGGCGGCTCCCCGGTGTGGGGCGTGGGAACAGCGAGGACCGGACGGCAGAACATTACCGACCGGTATTACCGACGGTAACTCACGGCCCGTCAGTTCTGCCGGACCCCTGTCTCACGAAGGCATGCCCGGCCAGGCCATCAGGTTGCTCATCAGCTCCGCCTGCTCGATCGCATCGTCCAGCGCGTGGTGGGTGTGCCGGCGGCGGGAGAGGAGGTGTCGCGGCATGGTGCCCTTGGCGACGGCGCGGAGCGGGAGCGCGGCCTTCGTCGCGTAGAGGGTCTTCATGTCCAGGCAGCCGGAGTGGCCGAAGGGGCTCTCCCCGGTGAAGCGGATCAGGTACCAGTACAGGAACGTCCAGTCGTACGAGGCCGGGTAGCCGCACATCACCGGCTGGGCCCCCGCGCCCGCCCCCGAGCCCGCCGACACCTCGCGGACCCAGGCGCTGAACTCCCGCATCGCCGCGGCCGGGTCCGCGCCCTCGGTCCGGAGCCGGTCCCGGTCCAGCCCGCTGACGGCGAGCGCCTCGGGTACGAACTCCTCGCTGATCGGCCGGAGTTCACGGTAGAAGGTGTCCTGCTCGGGGTCCGCGGCCGTGTAGCCCTCGGCGTCCTGCCGGCCGGCGACCGCCGCGCCGAGACTGATCATCGAGTACGGGCCGGGGATGGGGCCGTCGGCCTCGATGTCGACGGAGATGTAGAGGCTGGGTTTGATCCTGCGTGCTGCCATGCCGGTGAGCATGGCAGCACGCAGGCCGGTGGATCATCCGGATTTACGGGAGGGCGGTCAGGTACATCCCGGTGTGGTCCTGCCCGGCGGTGTTGCGGCAGGAGAACCCGGCCGCGCCGGCGGGCTGGGCCGCGACCAGCGACAGGCAGCGGCCGGCGGCCAGCTGGCCGTAGTAATTGGGGTGCATGGACTCCTGGACCAGGCCCTGGGTCTCGTTGTTGTCGATCCAGCGGGCCCATTCGCTGGTCGTCGCGGAGGCCGGGACGGTCGAGCTGACCGGCTTGCCGGCCTTGGCGCAGACCTCACGCCCCTGCAGCATGTCCCGCAGGTCCATGAACTGGGCGCCCTTGGCCGCCGCCACACCCTTCAGCCGGTTCGCGATCTGCGGCACCAGGGAGTCCCGGGCCCAGTCGGAGTCCCGGTTCCAGAAGGGGCAGCCGCCGGTGTTGTAGCGGCTCCAGTCGCTCTGCGGGTGCCGGTTCTCCGCGCCCCGCGGAATCGGCGAGGGGTAGGACTGGAGCACGATCCGGTACGAGGAGTCCGCGTACCCGGCGTTCCGCATCACCGTGCGGATCTCGTCCAGCGACTTGCCGACCTTCGCCATCACCCCGTCGATCTTCTGGTCGACCCCGTACTGCTGGTCGTCGTGGCAGTAGGAGTTCCAGAGGACGAAGTCGTAGGCGCAGTCCTCGATGATCTGGGCGAAGCCGAGGTCGTTGCCGCCGATGGACAGCGTGATGAGCTTGACGTCGTGGCTCGCGGCGACGGCGGCGAGCTGATCGGCCTGCGGGGCCTCGCCCTTGTAGGCCACCCCGCCGTTCGAGGCGCGGAACACATTGTCCGTCACCGCACCCGAACAGGCCAGGTTGACGGCCACGGCGGCGATCGGGCCGGCGCTCTTGACCTCGGCGGAGTCGGAGCGGTGGCAGCCGTTCGCGGCGGTGCTGCCGTATACCTTCGACGGGTCGTAACTGGAGCCGCTCACCCAGGCGCGGTCGGTGCCGTTCCGGCTCCCGCTGTTGGTGAGGCTGTTGCCCTTCCAGCGGCCGGCCTCGCCGGAGATGTAGCTGTCGCCCAGGGCGACCACGGCGGTGGGCCCCTGCCCGGGCCCGGCCGCTGCGGTACCGGCGCCGGCGGTGAACACCCCGGCCAGGGCCAGCGGCACGGCCAGACCCGCGCCGGCCACCCGTCGCACCCGGCTGCCGGTCGCCCGGTCCTTGCGTATCGTGCGGAATCCGATCACTGCGGAACTCCTGCGGTCGGCCACGCCGGGGACGACGAGAACTCCGGTGCGTGGCTGGGTAAGTGGGGGTACCTCCGGCCGGGGGGTTGGCAGGAATGTGGCATGCCCCGTCTTGTTACCGCTAGGTAGCCGCAGGTTACGATGGAGTAACGACCGACCGGTCGTTCGGGCTTGACCGCCTGGACTGCCGGGCGGCCGACGGAAATCCACGAGCGGGCCGGCGCCCGAGGCCGCAGGATGCGGGGGTGGACCACCTCCTGCTCGGGCTCGCCGCCAACCCCGCCCTCCCTTCCGCGCTGCTCGGCCGGCTGGTCGACTGCGTCATCGAGTCCGGGCCAGACTCCGTTATTGCGGAGGTCGCCGTCGTACTCGCCGAACGCCCGGACCTCGGCCCGGCGCACGCAGCCGCCCTCACCGCCGTGTACGGGGAGAAGGTCGCCGTATGCCTGGCCGAACGGGGCCGCCTCGACACGGCGGACGTGGATCCCGCCGTCTGGCCGCTCGCCGCCCTCGCCCTGCTCCGCCACGGCACCGCACCTCCGGCATGGGCGCGGGTCCTGGCCGCGGCTCCGGATGCCTTGCACCGCAGGTTGCTCGCCGCTGAACCCGCCGTGTTGTCCGCCGAGGTAGTTGACCTGCTCGCCGCCGACCCGGACATCGACGTGGTGGCGGAACTCGCCCTGGAGGCCGGCCCGGAGCTCGCCGCCCGGCTCGCCCGCCACCCCCACGCGGAGGTTCGCCTCGCGGTTGCCCACAACCGGGCGACTCCGCCCCCGGTGCTCCGCGCGCTGCTCACCGGCGAAGGCCTGCCGGCCGCCCGGGCGTGCCTGGTCTGCGACCAGGAGCCGGTGCCGTTCAGCCACGACCCGCAGTGCGGGCGGGCGGACTGCGACCTGCCGGCCGACGCGGCCTGCGACGGCACCCACCAGTCCACCGGCCACCGGATCCGGCGGGCCGCGCTGGGCAATCCCGCCACCCCCGGGGAGGCCGCGGCCCACTTCGCCGACTCGCCCTCGGTGCTGCTCCGCTGGTCCCTGGCAGGCCACCCGGACCTCCCGCAGACGGCGTACGCCCGGCTCGCCGCCGACCCGGTGCCCGGGATCCGGATGGAACTCGCCGGGAACCCGGGCGTCGGTTCGGCCGTGCTCGGTGTCCTGTTCGCCGATACCGCTTCGCACGAGGTGCTGCGCTCCGTCGCACACCGTGCGGATCTCCCGCCCGAGGTGGTGGCCGGCCTGGCCCGGTCACCGCAGGCCGGGGTGCGCCGGTTCCTCGCGCAGCGGCGCGACCTGCCGGATGCCGTGCGCGAGGCGCTGGCCGGGGACCCGGACGCCGGTGTGGCCGCGCGGGCCGCTGCACACCCGGGCCTGTCCGAGGCCCGGCTGCGGTCCCTTCTCGACCGGTTCGGGGATCAGGTGGCGGCCGGGATCGCGGCCAACCCCGATGCCCCGGCCGCCCTGTTGGAGGAGCTTGCGGGGCGTCCGCACCCGCCGCGCAAGGCGCTCCGGGCCATCGCCGCGCATCCGCGGGCCACGGCCCGGGCCCTCTGCGCCTGCCTGGCCGACGGCCGGGCCCGGCGCCTGGCCGCCGGCCGCCCCGAGCTCCCCGTACCGGACCTGCTGCGGCTGCTGACCGACCGGGACTGGCGGGTGGTGGAGGCGGCGGCGGCCAACCCCGCGCTGCCGGCCGGGGTGATGGCGGACCTGGTGGCGGGTGCGGTGCCGGCGGAAGTTGCCGGGGACGGCGCCGCCCCCGGGGTCGGGTGACACCGGGGGCGGGGCGGTCGATTCGGCTGCTGTGCGATGCAGTCGAAGCGGGGTGGGGGGTTAGCGCTTGGCGATCAGGCGGTCGTATGCGGGGAGGGTCAGGAAGTCCGCGTAGTCCGCGTCCAGGGAGACCTGGAGTAGCAGGTCGTGGGCCTGCTGCCACTCGCCGGCCGCGAAGGCCTCCTCACCGATCTCGGCGCGGATGGCGGCCAGTTCCTCGGCCGCGACCTTGCGGGTCAGGTCGGCGGTGGCCGTCTCGCCGTTCTCGAAGACCACGCCCGCGTTGATCCACTGCCAGATCTGGGAGCGGGAGATCTCGGCGGTGGCGGCGTCCTCCATCAGGTTGAAGATGGCGACGGCGCCCAGGCCGCGCAGCCAGGCCTCGATGTAGCGGATGCCGACCTGGACGGCGTTGCGCAGGCCGTCGTAGGTCGGGCGGGCGTCCAGCGAGTCGATCGCGATCAGGTCGCCGGGGGCGACCGAGACGTCCTCGCGGAGGCGGTCCTTCTGGTTCGGCTTGTCGCCGAGCACCGCGTCGAAGGAGGCCATCGCGATCGGGACCAGGTCCGGGTGGGCGACCCAGGAGCCGTCGAAGCCGTCGCCCGCCTCGCGGTCCTTGTCGGCCTTGACCTTCTCGAAGGCGACCTTGTTGACCTCGGCGTCCTTGCGGGACGGGATGAAGGCCGCCATGCCGCCGATGGCGTGCGCGCCGCGCTTGTGGCAGGTGCGGACCAGCAGTTCGGTGTACGCCCGCATGAACGGGGCGGTCATCGTCACCGCGTTGCGGTCCGGCAGGACGAACTTCTCGCCGCCGTCGCGGAAGTTCTTGACGATGGAGAAGAGGTAGTCCCAGCGTCCCGCGTTCAGTCCGGCCGCGTGGTCCTTCAGCTCGAAGAGGATCTCTTCCATCTCGTACGCGGCGGTGATGGTCTCGATCAGGACGGTCGCGCGGACCGTGCCCTGCGGGATGCCGACGTAGTCCTGTGCGAAGACGAAGATCTCGTTCCAGAGGCGGGCCTCCAGGTGGGACTCCGTCTTGGGGAGGTAGAAGTACGGGCCCTTGCCGAGGTCGATCAGGCGCTGCGCGTTGTGGAAGAAGTACAGGCCGAAGTCGACCAGGGCGCCGGGGACGGAGCGGCCGTCGAGCTGGAGGTGGTGCTCCTCCAGGTGCCAGCCGCGGGGGCGCATCACGACGGTGGCGAGCTGGTCCGCGGGCTTCAGGGCGTACGTCTTGCCGGTGCGCGGGTCGGTGAAGTCGATCCGGCGCTCGTAGGCGTCGATCAGGTTGAGCTGGCCGAGGACGACGTTCTCCCAGGTGGGAGCGGAGGCGTCCTCGAAGTCGGCGAGCCAGACCCGGGCGCCCGAATTGAGGGCGTTGATGGTCATCTTGCGGTCGGTCGGACCGGTGATCTCCACCCGGCGGTCGTTGAGCGCGGCCGGGGCCGGCGCGACCTTCCAGTCTCCCTCGCGGACCTGTGCGGTGTCCGGGAGGAAGTCCAGGTGGGAGGTGCGGGCGATCTCGGCGCGCCGTTCGGCGCGGCGGGCCAGGAGCTCGTCCCGGCGCGGGGTGAACCGCCGGTGCAGCTCGGCCACGAAGGCGAGTGCCGCTTCGGTGAGGACCTCGTCCTGCCGGGGCAGGGGCTCGGCGTCGACGATGGCCAGCGGGGACGGCGCTGGTGCGGACATATCTGTCACTCCTTCAGCGGCGGTGCCTGGCGGCCGCTGGGGAATGCTCGCGCGCGGACGGCACGCAGTGCCGTCGAGTGTGGAGAGTTCCAATTACGGTCGCGGGCGCCGTCTGGGGGTTCAGGGCGCTTCTGACCAGTGGATAGTAATTTCCTCATGGTGGAAGTTCAATGGTTTGTTGATGTCGAGATTCTCTGAGTCGACAGATACCTACCCCGGATGGCGCTCAGTGCCACCCCGGTCACGCCCCGCACAGCCCGGCCCGCCGCGCGGCTCCCGGCCGGGACGCCCGGGGAACCGCAGCTCAGGCCGGGTCGAGGCGCGCCAGGTCGGCCGGCAGGTCGATGTCGAAGGGCTCCGCCACGTCCGCGCACTCCACCAGCGTGAGTTCCGCCGCATGTGCACTCAGATGGACGCGCGCGCCGCGGTCGCCGGTCGCAGTCGCCACGATGTCCGGCCACCGGTCCGCGCCGAACAGCACCGGGTGGCCGCGCTCGCCGTCGTACGCCGCGGCGACCAGGCTCGCCGGGGAGCGGTACGCGGCCCGCACCCGGGCCACCGCCGCCGGCCCGATGCCCGGCTGGTCCACCAGCGACACCAGGGCCGCGGAGGCGCCCGTACCGGCCAGCGAGGCCAGCCCGACCCGCAGCGAGGAGCCCATGCCCTCCGCCCAGTCCGGGTTGTCCAGCACCACACAGCCGGCCAGGTCGGCGCGCTCGCGGACCTCGGCGGCGGAGGCCCCGAGCACCACGTGCAGCGGTGCGCAGCCCGCCTCGCGCAGTACCCGTACGGCGTTCTCGACGAGCGGGCGGCCACGGTGGGGGAGCAGCGCCTTGGGGCGCCCGCCGAGCCGCCGGCCACCGCCGGCGGCCAGCAGCAGCCCGGCGATCACCGGGGGGCGGGGCGGGCGGGGGAGGCCGGCAGCGAGGCCGGAAGTGGGACCGGAAGCGGGGCCGGAAGCGGGGTCGGTGGAGGGCTCGTTGGCTGGCATGACACCGATTCTCGCCGCCCCGACTGCGGCCGGCGCCGGGACCGCTCCCGGAACCAGGCGCCCACGGCGCCCACGGCGGCCGACACGGCGCGCAACCGCACCGGCTCGGCGATCCGGTGCTCCGCGGCGAGCAGCAGGGCACGTTCTTCGCGATCCGTGATCATCTCGGCAACTCCTTGCCAATCGGGGGCCAATACCGCGAGTCTGGACCCCGATTGGCCTGGCAGGCAGAGCCAATCGGGGGAGGTTGGCATGGCAAACGGGCGAGTGGTCCAGACGGCGGACAGCACCATCGGCAGCCGCCAGCTGGCCGCACTGCTCCCCGCCGGGGTACTGGCCCGGCCCGGCTACCGCGCCCTCGCCGACGCCGTCCGCACCCTGATCCTCGACGGCCGGATCGCCCTCCATGTGCGGCTGCCCGCCGAGCGTGAGCTCGCCGAGGCCCTCGGCGCCAGCCGGGCCACCGTCACCGGCGCGTACGACCTGCTGCGCGAGAGCGGCTACGTCCGCAGTCGGCGCGGCTCCGGCACCTGGACCGAACTGCCCGAAGGCCACCGGCCGGTCGGCGCGCACGTGCTGCTCGGCCCCGGCGGCCACATTGGGGAGGGCACTGAGGGCACTGAGGGCATCGACCTGGCCACCGCCGCCATGGGCGCCCCCGAGGGCAGCGTCGCCGAGGCCCTCGCCTGGGCCGCCCCCCGGCTGCCGGAGGCCGCCCGCACCCCCGGCTACCACCCCTTCGGCCTGCCCGACCTGCGGGCCGCCGTCGCGGACCGGTTCACCCGGCGCGGCCTGCCCACCCGCCCCGAGCAGATCCTGGTCACCGCGGGCGCCCAGCAGGCCCTCGCCCTGGTGATGAGCCTGCTGTGCCGGGCCGGCGACCGGGTGGTCACCGAGAACCCCACCTACTCCAACGCCCTGGACGCGATCCGCCACGCCCGCCTGCGCACCGCCGCCATCGCGGTCTCGGACGCCGGCTGGGACATGGAGATCGCCGAGTCCACGCTGCGCCAGACCGTGCCGCGACTGGTCTACGTGGTCCCGGACTTCCAGAACCCCACCGGGGCCCTGATGCCGGCGGAGCAGCGGCTCCGGCTGCTGGCCGCGACCCGGCGCACCGGCAGCTGGCTGGTGGTCGACGAGACCATCGCCGACATCGCCCTCGATGTGCCGGCGCCCCCGCCGCTCGCCTCCCTCGCCCCGCGCGGCGGCGCCGACCACGTGATCACCATCGGCTCGCTGAGCAAGACCCACTGGGGCGGGATCCGGGTGGGCTGGATCCGGGCCACCGCCAAGCTGATCAACGAAGTGACGGCCGTCCGGGTGGCCGCGGACATGACCGGCTCGGTACTGGACCAGCTGCTCGCGCTCCCGCTGCTGGCCGGCCTGGACGCGGGCCTGCCCGCCCGGCTCGCGCAGCTGCGGTCCCAGCGGCAGGCGCTGGCCGAGGCGCTCCGGCGGCACACCCCGGAATGGTCCTGGCAGCTCCCGCCGGGCGGCCTCTCGCTCTGGGTCGACCTCGGCGAACCGGTCAGCTCGGCGCTGGAGGACCGGGCGGCGGCGGCCGGGGTGTACATCGGCCGGGGCGCCCGCTTCGGCGTGGACCCGGGCACCTTCGAACACCGGCTGCGCATCCCGTACACCCTCCCGGCGGCCCGCCTGGACGAGGCGGTCCGCCGGCTGGCCACGGCCTTCCACGAGGGAGTCCCGCTGCACCCGGCGGTGGACCGCCCGTACTGGGTGGCCTGACCGGCCCGTCCGTCAGACCGACCCGTTCCGTCAGGGGGTGCGGATCAGGCGGCGGGTGCCGGCCGCGGCCACCGCGGCCGTACGGGAGTCGACGCCCAGCTTCGCGTAGATGTGCACCAGGTGGGACTTCACGGTCGCCTGGCTGAGGAACAGCCGCTTCGAGATCTGCTGGTTGGACAGCCCGTCCGCGACCAGCTGCAGCACCTCCAGCTCCCGCTTGGTCAGCGCCTCCGCCGGCGTCCGCATCCGGTCCATCAGCCGCAGCGCCACCGCCGGCGCCAGCGCCGACTGCCCGGCCGCCGCCGTGCGCACGGCCGCCGCGAGCTCCTCCGGCGGGGCGTCCTTGAGCAGATAGCCGGCCGCACCGGCCTCCACCGCCGCCAGGATGTCGGCATCGGTGTCGTACGTGGTCAGGATGAGGACCCGGGGCCCGCCGGGCCGCGCGGTGATGGCCGCGGTGGCCGCCGAGCCGTGCATGCCCGGACCGAACTGCAGGTCCATCAGGACCACGTCCACCGCCTCCGAGGCGGCCAGCTCCACCGCCCGCTCGGCGGTCGCGGCCTCCGCGACCACCGTGAACCCCGGTTCGGTGTCCAGCACCGCACGCAGCCCGGCCCGGACCACCGGGTGGTCGTCGGCCAGCAGCAGCCGGATGGTCATGGTCAGGCCTCCACGGGCAGCGGCAGCGGAAGGGTCACGGCCACGGCGGTGCCCTGGCCGGGTGCGGACTCCACGGTGAAGATCCCGCCCAGCGACTCGGCGCGGGACCGCATCGCGGGCAGCCCGAAGCCGCCCCCGCCGGCCGATGCTGCCAATGACGGGTCAAAGCCCGTGCCGTCGTCCACGACGTCCAGGGTCACCGAGGCATCCATGAAGGTCAGCGTGATCTCGGCCCGCCCGGCCCTGGCGTGCCGGACCACATTGGCCAGCGCCGACTGGGCGATGCGGAGCAGCGCCACCTCGTACGGGGTGGGCAGCGGGGTGGGGCGGACCGGCCCGCTCAGCGAGAACCTGACCCGCGGCCCGGGCGCCGACCCGCACAGCCGCTCCAGGGCCGCCGCCAGCGAACCGTGCTCCAGGTCCGGCGGAGTCAGCGCCCGTACGAACCGCCGCGCCTCCGCCAGGTTCTCCTGCGCGGCCTCCCGGGCCCGGGCGATGTGCGGGCCGGCCGGCGCATCGGCCGGCAGGGTCCGCTCCGCCGCCCGCAGCAGCAGCTGGATCGAGGACAGGCCCTGCGCCAGAGTGTCGTGGATCTCCCGGGCCAGCCGCTCCCGCTCGGCCAGGACACCCGCGTCGCGCTCGGCGGCGGCCAGCTCCGCCCGGGTGGTGATCAGCTCCTCGATGAGCTCCCGGCGCCGCTCGCTCTCCCGGTACAGCGCCTGGTAGCCCAGCACGGTCGCCACGGCCACCGCACCCCCCAGCAGCGGCCCCAGGAAGGCGCCCGGGGTGACCGCCGGGCTGTGCACCAGGAAGCCTCCGATGGCCGCACCGGCGGTCACCGCCACGGCGGGCAGGCTCCAGCGCAGCGGCAGCAGGTGCAGCTGGAGGAAGTACAGGGGGAAGGCGATCCACAGCCCGTCCGAGGAGACCGCGAGCAGTCCCGCCCAGGCCGCGCCGAGGGCCGCCAGCCACAGCGCACCCGCCCGGGGGGACCGGTGCACGGCGGAGGTCCGTACCCCGGCCGCGTACACGAGGGCCATCAGCAGGCAGATCGCCAGCACGGCGCCGGCCTGCGGTGCGGCATCGGCCAGGGCGCGCGCCGAGGCCAGCCCGAGCAGCCCCAGCAGCAGGGCGTGCAGACACAGCCGCAGCATGCGGGACACGGGGGTGAGGGGCCGGGATTCCAGAAAAGACATGACCCGACCAGCCTAGGCGTGCCATCGGGCCGACCCGGTCAACCAAAAGTTTGATGTCCGAATGCGCCCTTCGATACCAGGATCGGGACTGCGGCTCGATGCGGTGCGGGCGGGGCGGAAAGCAGGGTGGGGAACATGTTCGTCGCATGGAGAGATCTCAGGTTCGCCAAGGGCCGGTTCGCCCTCATGGGCACGGTCGTCGTACTGATCACACTGCTGGTGGGCCTGCTGTCCGGGCTCACCGCCGGCCTGGCCCGGGAGAACATCTCGGCCATTTCCGGGCTGCCCGCCTCGCACCTCGCCTTTGCCGAGCCCGAGGGGGACCAGAAGGTGTCCTTCAGCAACTCGCAGGTGGCCGAGCCGGCCTGGCTGGAGTGGCGGAAGCAGTCCGGGGTGACCTCGGCGCAGCCGGTCGGCATCCGCACCACCAACGCGGTCGCCGGTGACCGCACCGCTTCCGTCTCCGCCTTCGGCGTCGAGGCCGACGGCGGCCTCGCCCCGGCCCGGATCGCCCAGGGGGAGGTGATCCTCTCCGAGCGGGCCGCGAAGGAACTCGGCGGGCAGACGGCCGGCGGGACCCTGAAGATCGGCACCCTGGAGCTGACCGTCCGGTCGGTCTCCGGCACCGCCTCCTACAGCCACACCCCGGTGGTCTGGATGGACCTCAACGACTGGCAGCGGATCGGGAACCCGGGCACCTCCACCGACACCCTGGCCACCGTCGTGGCCCTGGACGGGGACGCCGGCACGGACTGGGCGGCCGGCGACCGGGCGGCCGGGACGAAGACCCAGAGCGTCGACGAGGCGCTCGGCGCCATCGGCTCCTACGCGGCCGAGAACGGCTCCCTGCAGCTGATGCGGGGCTTCCTGTTCGCCATCTCCGCGCTCGTCATCGGCGCCTTCTTCACGGTCTGGACGATCCAGCGCAGTGGGGACGTCGCCGTCCTGAAGGCCCTCGGCGCCTCCACCCCGTACCTGCTGAAGGACGCCCTCGGCCAGGCCGTGGTGATGCTGGCCGCCGGCACCGGGCTCGGCACCCTGCTTGCGGCGGGCCTGGGCGGACTGATCAGCGGCGGCAACGTGCCGTTCGTCCTGGACGCCGCCACCGTGCTCGTACCCGCCGCGGTGATGATCCTGCTCGGCGCGGCCGGTGCGGCCCTGTCCATCCGGCGGATCACCGCCGTCGACCCCCTGACCGCTCTCGGGAGCGCCCGATGACTCTCCTCGTCCATGACGTCACGCTGACCTACCCGGACGGCGAGGGCCGGCTCACCGCCCTCGACCGGGTCCACCTCGACGTACCGGCCGGCACCCTCACCGCGGTGGTGGGGCCCTCCGGCTCGGGCAAGTCCAGCCTGCTCGCCGTCGCCGCCACGCTGGTGACCCCGGACTCGGGCCGGGTGGTGATCGCCGGACAGGACACCGGGAAGCTGACCGCGGCGGAGAAGTCGGCGCTGCGGCGGTCGAAGATCGGCATCGTCTTCCAGCAGCCGAACCTGCTGCCCGCGCTGACCGCGGCCGAGCAGCTCCAGGTGATGGCCCACCTGTCCGGCCGGCCCTCCCGGGAGCTGCGGCGCCGGGCGCTGGAGCTGCTGGCGGCGGTGGGCCTGGCGGACAAGGCGGACAGGCGTCCGCACCAGCTGTCCGGGGGGCAGCGCCAGCGGGTGAACATCGCCAGGGCGCTGATGAACGAGCCCGCGGTCCTGCTGGTGGACGAGCCCACCAGCGCGCTCGACCACGAGCGCGGCGCGGCCGTCCTGGACCTGCTGGTCTCGCTGACCCGTGACCAGGCGACGGCCACGGTCCTGGTCACCCACGACCGCGCGCACCTGACGGCAGTGGACCACACGACCACGATGACCGACGGCCGCCTCACGGACTCGGTCCCGGCGTAGCCGCGGCACGGACCGGCCGACCCCGTCGGGGGGCGGGGCCGGCCCCTGAACACGCAGGGCTCCGCCCGGCCGCGCCGAGCCCCGCTGCGCCCCGCCGGGCTCGCCCGGCTACGCCGGGTTCTGGTTGGCCAGGGCCAACGAGAGCTCCGCCGCCACGCCCTGCAGGATCGGTACGAAGGACTCGGCCACCGCCTCCGTCACCCGGCCCGCCGGGCCGGAGATCGAGATCGCGGCGGCGGTCGGCGAGTTCGGTACCGATACCGCCAGGCAGCGGACCCCTATCTCCTGCTCGTTGTCGTCGACCGCGTAGCCGGACTTGCGGACCTGCTCCAGCGCCTCCAGGAAGCCCTCGGGCGTGGTGATGGTCTTCTCGGTCGCGGCCGGCATGCCGGTACGGGCGAGCAGCGCCCGGACCTCCTCCGCCGGGGTGTGCGCGAGCAGCGCCTTGCCCACGCCGGTGGAGTGCGGCAGCACCCGGCGCCCGACCTCGGTGAACATCCGCATGGAGTGCTTGGACGGCACCTGGGCGACGTACACGATCTCGTCACCGTCGAGCAGGGCCATGTTCGCCGTCTCGCCGGTCTCCTCGACCAGCCTGGCGAGGTACGGGCGGGCCCAGGTGCCGAGCAGCCGGGAGGCCGACTCGCCGAGCCGGATCAGGCGGGGGCCGAGCGAGTACCGCCGGTTGGGCTGCTGGCGTACGTAGCCGCAGGCCACCAGCGTGCGCATGAGGCGGTGGATGGTGGGCAGGGGCAGTCCGCTGGCGGCGGAAAGCTCGCTCAGGCCGACCTCACCCCCGGCGTCGGCCATCCGTTCGAGCAGATCGAAGGCGCGCTCGAGGGACTGGACGCCACCGCTGGCGGCGGTCGTCTTCGAGGAAGCGTCGGTGGTGCTGGCGCTGGACGTCGGCACGGCGCGGTCCTTTCGGTGCTGGCAGGCAAGGAAGCAGCCTACCCGGCACCGGCCGTCGGCCCTAGTGCCGGGGCGGTGCCGTCCTCGCCGGTCAGAGGGGGTTTGTCCGGGTGGCGGACGCCCTCCGCGGGGCGCCTGCCCGGCTCCCGGTGGTGGTAGCTACGTTCTGTAGAGCGAAATCTTAATTCCGTTCTGTGGAAATCTCCAATTGTGGCTCGGGCGTGTGGGCTGTCCGTCCGGGTGCTCTTGACGGGCCCCGGATCGGCGTGAAGACTCCGTCAACAGAACGTTGAATTTCGCTCTGTGGAAGTAGATGGGGAGGTTCCGGGTGTCCGACGTGGCAGTGGAACTGGTACTGCGCTCGACGCGCGTCATCACCCCCGAGGGGACGCGCGCCGCTTCGGTGGCCGTCGCCGCCGGGAGGATCGCGGCCGTGCTGCCGTACGAGGCGGAGGTGCCCGCCGGCGCCCGCCTGCAGGACTTCGGGGACGATGTGCTGCTCCCCGGCCTGGTCGACACCCACGTCCACGTGAACGACCCCGGCCGCACCGAGTGGGAAGGCTTCTGGACGGCCACCCGCGCCGCCGCGGCCGGCGGCATCACCACGATCCTCGACATGCCCCTCAACTCGCTGCCGCCCACCACCACGACCGGCAACCTGGTCGTCAAGCAGGACGTGGCGCGCGCGAAGGCCCATGTGGACGTCGGCTTCTGGGGCGGCGCCCTGCCCGACAACGTCAAGGACCTGCGCCCGCTGCACGACGCCGGCGTCTTCGGCTTCAAGTGCTTCCTGTCGCCCTCCGGCGTCGACGAGTTCCCCGAGCTCGACCAGGAGCAGCTGGCCGCCTCCCTCGCGGAGATCGCCGGCTTCGGCGGCCTGATGATCGTGCACGCCGAGGACCCGCACCACCTGGAATCGGCGCCGGTCGTCCCCGGCCCCAAGTACACCGACTTCCTGGCCTCCCGGCCGCGTGACGCCGAGAACACCGCGATCGAGAACCTGATCGCCCAGGCCAAGCGCCTGGACGCGCGGGTGCACGTCCTGCACCTGTCCTCCTCCGACGCGCTGCCGCTGATCGCCGCCGCCAAGGCCGAGGGTGTCCGGATCACGGTCGAGTCCTGCCCGCACTACCTCACCCTCACCGCCGAGGAAGTGCCGGACGGGGCCAGCGAGTTCAAGTGCTGCCCGCCCATCCGCGAGGCCGCCAACCAGGACCTGCTGTGGGACGCGCTCGCCGACGGCACGATCGACTGCATCGTCTCCGACCACTCGCCCTCCACCGCGGACCTGAAGACGGAAGACTTCTCCACCGCCTGGGGCGGCATCTCCTCCCTCCAGCTGGGCCTCCCGGCGATCTGGACCGAGGCCCGCCGCCGCGGCCACTCCCTGGAGGACGTCGTCCGCTGGATGTCCGCGGCCCCGGCCCGGCTTGCGGGCTTGGAGCAGAAGGGCGCGATCGAGGCCGGCCGCGATGCCGACTTCGCGGTGCTGGCCCCTGAAGAAACGTTCCTTGTGGACCCGGCCGAGCTCCACCACCGCAACCAGGTCACGGCGTACGCGGGCAAGACCCTGCACGGCGTCGTGAAGTCCACCTGGCTGCGCGGGCGGCAGATCGCCGACCACGGCACCCCGTCCGAGCCCACCGGCCTCCTCCTCGAAAGGCAGAACTGACCGTGGCACAGCGTTCGACTCCTTTGGCATCCTTCACCGGCAACGCGAACCCGTACGGAGGCGGCGACCCGTACGCGGACTACCGCACCGCGGACTTCCCGTTCACCCAGTACGCGAACCTCGCCGCCCGTGAGCTGGGCGCCGGTGTCATCGCCGCCAACGACGAGTTCTTCGCCCAGCGCGAGAACCTGCTGATCGCCGAGGCCGCGCACTTCGACCCCGAGCACTTCGGCCACAAGGGCAAGGTCATGGACGGCTGGGAGACCCGCCGCCGCCGTGGCGTCTCCGCGACGCAGCCGTGGCCTACGCCTGAGGACCACGACTGGGCGCTGGTACGCCTGGGCGCTCCCGGCGTGATCCGCGGCATCGTCGTCGACACCGCCCACTTCCGCGGCAACATGCCGCAGGCCGTCTCCATCGAGGCCACCAACTGGCAGGGCGCGCTCGCGCCGACCCCGGAGGAGCTCCAAGGCGACGAGGTGAAGTGGACGACCATCGTCCCCCGCACCCCGGTCGGCGGCCACGCGGCCAACGGCTTCGAGGTCACCGTCGAGCAGCGCTTCACGCACCTGCGCGTCAACCAGCACCCGGACGGCGGCATCGCCCGCCTGCGCGTCTACGGCGAGGTCCTCCCGGACCCGAAGTGGCTGCAGGCCCTGGGCTCCTTCGACGTGGTGGCGCTGGAGAACGGCGGCGCCGTCCAGGACGCGTCCAACCGCTTCTACTCCCCGCCGACCAACACCATCAACCCGGGCCGCTCCCGCAAGATGGACGACGGCTGGGAGACCGCCCGTCGCCGTGACAACGGCAACGACTGGATCCGGTACCAGCTGGTCGCCGAGTCGGAGATCCGCGCCATTGAGATCGACACCGCTTACCTGAAGGGCAACTCGGCGGGCTGGGCCTCCCTCTCCGTCAAGACGGGCGAGGAGGGCGACTGGCAGGAGTTCCTGCCGCGCACCCGGCTCCAGCCCGACACCAACCACCGCTTCGTCCTGGACACCCCGGCGGTCGGCACCCACGTCCGGATCGACATCTTCCCGGACGGCGGCTTCTCCCGCCTGCGCCTGTACGGCTCCCTGACGGACGCGGGCACGTCGGCCCTGACGACCCGCCACCAGGAACTCGCGGGCTGACCCCGCCCCACTGAAGCCCCGGGGGCCAACACCCCCGGGGCTGTCGGGGGCGCGGGCGCGCTCGGGGGGCGGGGTCAGGCTGCGTGGCCGCCGTCGACCGAGAATTCCGCGCCCGTGATGAACGCGGACTCCTCGTTCGCCAGGAACGCCACCATCGCCGCGATCTCCTCCGCCCGGCCGAACCGGCCCAGCGCAGTCAGCGCCGTCTGGCCCGCCGCGTACGGGCCGTCCGCCGGGTTCATGTCGGTGTCCACCGGGCCCGGGTGGACGAGGTTCGCGGTGATGCCGCGCTCGCCAAGTTCCCGGGCCAGCGCCTTGTTCAGGCCGGTCAGTGCCGCCTTGCTCATCGCGTACAGCGTGCCGCCCGGGCCGGGCACCCGCTGGGTCATGCAGGTGCCGATGGTGATGATCCGCCCGCCCCGGCCGAGATGGGCGGCCGCGGCCTGCGTGGCCAGGAAGGTGCCGCGCACGTTCACGTCCAGCACCCGGTCCACATCGGCCGTGCTCAGCCCGTCCAGCGGACCCAGCACCCCGATCCCGGCGTTGTTGACCAGTACGTCGAGCCGCCCGAACGCGCCAACGGTCCGCTCGACCGCCGCGGCCACCGCCGCCGCGTCCCGGGCGTCGGCCCGCAGGGCCAGCCCGCGCCGACCGGCCGCCTCGATCTTCCCCGCCACCTCGGCCGCCGCCTCCGCGTCGCTGACGTAGGTGAACGCCACGTCGGCGCCCTCCCGGGCCAGCCGCAGGGCCGTTGCCGCGCCGATGCCGCGGCTGCCACCGGTGACCAGTACCGCCTTGCCGTTCATTGTTGGCTCCCTTGTTCCCGCCGTGCAGTTGGTTGCGGGTTCAATGAAACTCGTGGCGGGCGATCACCGCTGGCTGGAATCCGACCTCGCGTTCGCGCGTGCCTGACCGATGAGTTCCGCGCGCTCCGGGAGTCTGAACCGGTGAACAGACCCCGACCAAGGAGCGCGGAGCCATGGGCAAGCTGACCCTCACCACATTTGTGACCCTCGACGGCGTGATGCAGGCCCCCGGCGGCCCGGAGGAGGACACCAGCGGCGGTTTCGCCTACGGCGGCTGGGTGGCGCCCTTCGTCGACGAAGGGATGCTGACGTTCGTGACGGAGGTCTTCGCGCGGGCCGGCGCGTTCCTGCTCGGCAGGCATACGTACGACATCTTCGCGGGCTACTGGCCCCGGCAGACCAACCCCGCCGACCCCATCGCCTCGCCGCTCAACACCCTGCCCAAGTACGTGGCCTCCACCACGCTGACGGACCCCGCATGGGCCGGGACCACCGTGATCGACGGGGAGAACCTCCAGGCCGAGGTGGTCCGTGCGAAGGACGCCACCGAGGGCGAGCTCCAGGTGCACGGCAGCGGACAGCTCGCCCAGTACCTGCTCGCCCGCGACCTCGTCGAGGAGCTCAACCTGCTGGTCTTCCCCGTCTTCCTCGGGGCCGGCCGCCGGCTGTTCCCCACCGGCGGCCTGCCCACCACCTGCGAACTCGTCGCCTCCCGCACGACCTCGACCGGCATCGCCATCCACACCTACCGCCCCACCGGCCGCGCCGCCTTCGGCCAGATCGGCGATTGAGCCGGGCCGGACCGTTAGCCGTCCGTGACGCTGGCGCCCCGCAGGGCCTTGGTCAGCAGGCCACCACCCACGATCAGGGCGAGACCGAGCCACCACAGACCGTCGTCGAAGATCATTACGGCGATCCCGACGGGCACCAGCAGCCCGGCCAGCGGCAGCAGCAGTCCGGCCGGCCCGGGCGGCTCCGGGCCCGGCAGCCCGCGGGCGCGCAGCGAGCGGGCGCGGACCACCTCCGGGTACCAGGAGGTGAACTTCAGGGCCGCC
Source organism: Streptomyces sp. NPDC002054 (assembly GCF_040296685.1). NCBI lineage: Bacteria > Bacillati > Actinomycetota > Actinomycetes > Kitasatosporales > Streptomycetaceae > Streptomyces > Streptomyces sp. NPDC002054. The sequence continues at coordinate 83,495 of NZ_JBEOXT010000011.1, read as the reverse complement.
ACGATGGCCAGGATCTGGATGATCCACCCGGTCCAGATGTTGTCCGGGTTGTGCAGCACGAGATCGCCGTAGGCGCCCGCGATCGCCGCCACCAGGAAGGCCAGCCCCCACACCCCGGTGATCGCGTAGTTGGTGCGCAGGAACTCACGGGTGTGCCAGTGGGCCGGATCGACCTGCTCCCGGGCGTACTGGAGGGTGAACGGCATCCGTACCGCCATCGACCCGAACGCGATCAGCGTCAGCGCGATGTTGGACACCTCTCCGGCGTACGTCTCCAGCCAGCGGCGGGTCCCGTCGTCGGCCAGCGCGCCGACCACGGTCAGCCCCGCGAAGAAGACCAGGTCGGCCACTTCCAGCAGCTTCCAGGAGGACCCCGGGTGCACCAGCCGCCCGGCGGCGATCAGGACGACGGTCACCCCCAGCGCCAGTCCCACCGCGAGTTCGAACCGGCCCGGCCCGACCAGCAGGGAGAACACGATCCACGGCGCCATCCCGACCACGGGGCTCTCCAGGAACCCGGCGATCCCGGCACGGGCCTTCTCCGGCAGCTCCGCCTTCACCCTTCCAGCCTGCCCCGGCCCCGCCCGGCACGCAGCCGGACCGGTACCGTGATCACGCCCGCGTGCGAGCCGCCGTAGTCTCCACCCGCCCCAGCCGCTGGAGAACCCGGTGTCCCCCCTCGCCGCGCCCGCCCTCGCACCCCGCCGGACCTGGGCAGCCGATCTGCCCGTGCTGCTCGTCGCCGTCGTCTGGGGCGGCAGCTACCTCGCCGCCAAGGGCATCACCACCACCCACACCGTGATCGCCGTCCTCGTGCTGCGCTTCGCGCTGGTGCTGCCGGTGCTGGTGCTCGCCGGCCGGCAGGCGCTGCGCGCCCTCACCCCCGCCCAGCTGCGCGGCGCCGGGGTGCTGGGACTCGTACTCGGCGGGATCTTCCTGCTGGAGACCTACGGGGTGGTGCACACCTCCGCCACCAATGCCGGGCTGATCATCAGCCTGACCATGATCTTCACCCCGCTCGCCGAGGCCGCCGTCCGCCGGACCAGGCCCTCCGGCGCCTTCCTCGCCGCCGCCGGGCTCTCCGTCGCGGGCGTGGTGCTGCTCACCCAGGGCGCCGGGTTCGCCGCCCCCGGCCTCGGCGACCTCCTGATCCTCGGGGCGGCGCTGGCCCGGACCCTGCACGTGCTGCTGATGGCCCGGATCAAGGCGGTCCAGGACGCCGACTCGCTCTCCCTCACCACCGTCCAACTGGGCGGGGCCGTACTGGTCTTCGCGCTGCTCGCCGCCCTGCCCGGCACCGGCGCGACCCCCTGGGCGACCGCCGCGGACTTCGGCCCCGCCGAGTGGGCCGGGCTGGTCTTCCTCGCCGTCTTCTGCACCGTGTTCGCCTTCTTCGTGCAGATGTGGGCGGTCCGCCGGACCTCCCCCTCCCGGGTCAGCCTGCTGCTCGGCACCGAACCGCTGTGGGCCGCCGCCGCAGCCATCGCCCTCGGCGGCGAACACCTAAACACCGCCGGGTTCGCCGGGGCCGGCCTGGTCCTGGCCGGCACCGCCTGGGGCCGCCGCGCCGCAGCCGTCTGAGGACGAACCGCCGCAAAGCCCTGCCACAAAGCCCTGCCGCACTCGTCCGACCATGGCCGGAAATCGAGGCCGCGGAACCGGAAGGCCGCCGTACTGTGGGCCAATGCCCGTCGCGGACTTCACCGGTTTCACCGATGACTTCAACGCCAACCCCTACCCGTACTACGCCCGGATGCGCGAGGCCGGACCCGTCCACCGGGTCATGCTCACCGAAGGCCAGGAGTGCTGGCTGATCGTCGGCCACGACGAGGCCCGGTACGCCCTCAACCACCCGGCCCTCTCCAAGAACTGGCAGGACTCCGGGCACTGGGAGGGCCTGGTGGCCACCGCCGCCAACGCCAACATGCTCGAATCGGACCCGCCCCACCACACCCGGCTCCGCAAGCTCGTCGCCCGCGCCTTCACCTCCCGCCGCATGGAAGCCCTGCGCCCCCGGGTCCAGCAGGTCACCGACGAGCTCCTGGACGCCATGGCCGCCCGGCCCGGCCGGACCGCCGACCTGATCGCGGCCCTCGCCTTCCCGCTCCCCATGACCGTCATCTGCGAACTGCTCGGGGTCCCCGACCTGGACCGCGCCCGCTTCCGGTACTGGTCCCAGGAGATCGTGGCACCGCCCGCCGGCGCCCCCGACAACAACGCGCTGGCCGAGCTGAGCGGCTACCTCACCGAACTCGTCGCCGCCAAGGCCAAGGACCCCGGCGAGGACCTGCTCAGCGCCCTGATCCGGACCCGGGACGAGGACGGCGACCGGCTCACCCCCGACGAGCTGATCGGCATGGCCTTCCTGCTGCTGGTGGCCGGCCACGAGACCACCGTCAACCTGATCGGCAACGGGATCCGGGCCCTGCTCGCGCACCCCGCCCAGCTGGCCGCCCTGCGCGCCGACTTCGACGGGCTGCTCGACGGCGCGGTGGAGGAGATGCTCCGCTACGACGGCCCGGTGGAGAACGCCACCTTCCGCTGGGCCCGGGAAGCCGTCGAGGTCGGCGGCACCCTCATACCGGCCGGCGCCTCCGTGCTGGTCTCCCTCGCCGGCGCCGACCGCGACCCGGCCCGGTTCCCCGAACCCGACACCTTCGACATCCGGCGCGCTCCCCAGGGGCACCTCGCCTTCGGCCACGGCATCCACTACTGCATCGGCGCCCCGCTGGCCCGGATCGAGGGCGCCATTGCCGTCCGCTCCCTGCTGGAACGTTTCCCCCAACTGGCCGAGGACCCCGGAGCCGACCCGCGGGTCTGGCTCCCCGGCACCCTGATGCGCGGGGTCGTCAAGCTCCCGGTCCGCTGGTAGCCGTCCATGACCGCACCGCGCAGCCCGCTGCCTTCCGCACCCGCACCCCCGCCGTCAGAGGTCCGGCAGCTCCGCCAGGTACACCGGCCGCCGCTCCCGCCGCGAGGTCTCGCAGGCCTCCGCGACCCGCAGCGCGGCCAGTCCCTGCCGGCCGTCGCAGGGGTTGTCGCCCTCGCCGCGGACCAGCCGGACGAACGCCGTCAGCTCGGCCTCGTACGCCGGACCGAACCGCTCCAGGAACCCGGTCCACGGCTTGCTCGCCGGCGGCGGTCCGTGCGGCTCGGTCGAGGCGATCGGCGTACGGTCGTCCAGCCCGGCCGACACCTGGTCCAGCTCCCCGGCCAGCTCCATCCGTACGTCGTACCCGGCGCCGTTGCAGCGGGTGGCCGTACAGGTCGCCAGCGCGCCGTCGGCCAGGGTGAGGACGGCGGCGGCCGTGTCCACGTCCCCGGCCACCCGGAACTGCGCCGGTCCCGCGTCCGAGCCGGCCGCGTACACCTCCGTCACCTCCTGCCCGGTCACCCAGCGCACCATGTCGAAGTCGTGCACCAGACAGTCCCGGTACAGGCCCCCGGAGGTCTCCAGATAGCCGGCCGGCGGCGGGGCCGGATCGGCGGTCATCGTCCGTACGGTGTGCAGCCGGCCCAGCGCCCCGGAGCGCACCAGCTCCCGTGCGGTCCGGTAGCCCGCGTCGAAGCGGCGCATGAACCCCAGCTGGAGCACCCCGCCGGCGGCGGCCACCTCGCGCAGCACCGCCAGGGTGCCGGGCAGGTCCGGGGCCACCGGCTTCTCGCAGAACACCGGCAGCCCGGCCCGTACGGCCCGGATCACCAGCTCCGGATGGCCGGCCGTGGAACAGGCCACCACCAGGGCGTCCACGCCCCACCGGAACACCTCGTCGACCCCCGGGGCGGCCGTGGCCCCCAGCCGGTTGGCCACCTGCGCCGCCCGCGCCGGATCGGCGTCGGCGAGCAGCAGAGACCCCGCCTCCGGGTTCCGGCTGAGCGCCGCCGCATGGAACGAGCCGATCCGGCCGGTTCCCACGATCCCGATGCGCATGCACTCAACCTGAACCCGAGCGGGTCGGCTGTCAATCTGCCCCGATGGCCCTCCATCATCCACTGTGGCGGATACTGGGCGGCTGACACCGGAATGACCGGCTTCGACGACCGGCTTGAAGCGACCGGCTTGGAAAGGTAGGCACGGGGACGTGACCAGGGTTCGGACAGGGGCACGCGTCGTGGGCGCCGTGCTCGCCGCGGTACTGGGGGCCTCCCTGGTCGGCTGCAGCAGCACCGGCGGCAAGCGCGCGGAAGAGCGGGCCAAGGCGGCGGCACAGGGCCGGCCGGCCGTGTCCACCCCGCGCTGGACCTTCGCGATGATCACCCACGCGGGCGATGGCGACACCTTCTGGGACATCGTGCAGAAGGGCGCCAAGGAGGCCGCGGCCAAGGACAACATCAACTTCCTCTACTCGCACGACGACCAGGCACAGCAGCAGGCGCAGTTCGTGCAGACCGCGATCGACCAGAAGGTCGACGGCATCATCGTCAGCCTCGCCAAGCCCGAGGCCCTCAAGGACGTCCTCGGCAAGGCGGCCAAGGCCGGCATCCCGGTGATCACCGTGAACTCCGGCTCCGCCCAGTCCAAGGAGTACGGCGCCCTCACCCACATCGGGCAGGACGAGGAGATCGCCGGCGAGGCCGTCGGCACCGAGCTCACCAAGCGAGGCCGCAAGAAGGCCGTCTGCGTCCTGCACGAACAGGGCAATGTGGGCCATGAGCAGCGCTGCGCCGGAGCGAAGAAGACCTTCGGCGGCAGCATGGAGAACCTGTACGTCGAGGGCACCAACATGCCCTCCGTACAGGCCGCCCTCCAGGCGAAGCTGCAGGCCGAGCCGGATGTGGACGCGGTCCTCACCCTGGGCGCGCCCTTCGCGCCGACGGCCGTCAAGGCCAAGGAGGCGGCCGGCAGCAAGGCCGAGATCGACACCTTCGACCTCAACGAGTCCGTGGCCCGGGACCTGAAGTCCGGCGCCCTCGGCTTCGCCGTCGACCAGCAGCCCTACCTCCAGGGCTACGAGGCCGTGGACCTGCTCTGGCTCTATCGGTACAACGCGAACACCCTGGGCGGCGGGCGCCCCGTGCTCACCGGACCGCAGATCGTCACCAAGGACGAGGCGGCCGAGCTGGAGGAGTACATCAAGCGGGTGACCCGATGAGCACCGCCACCGCTCCGCCACCCGCCGCCCACGACGAACGCCTGGCGCACGTCTCCCTGCTCCGGCGGCTGCTCGGCCGCCCCGAGCTCGGCGCGGTGGTCGGTGCCGTCGCCGTCTTCGTGTTCTTCTCCTTCGCCGCCCCCAGCTTCCTGCAGGCCTCCAGCCTGAGCACGATCCTGTACTCGGCCTCCACCATCGGGATCATGGCGGTGCCGGTGGCCATGCTGATGATCGGCGGCGAGTTCGACCTGTCGGCCGGCGTGATGGTCACCAGCTCGGCCCTGATCAGCTCGATGGTCAGCTACCAGATGACCGCCAACGTGTGGGTCGGCGTCGGGGTGTCCCTGCTGGTCACCCTCGCCATCGGGTTCTTCAACGGGTTCATGCTCACCCGGACGAAGCTGCCCAGCTTCATCATCACCCTCGGCACCTTCCTGATGCTGACCGGCCTGAACCTGGGCTTCACCAAGCTGATCAGCGGCTCGGTCTCCACCAAGTCCATCGCCGACATGGAGGGCTTCCCCTCCGCCAAGGCACTCTTCGCCTCGCAGTGGACCATCGGCGACGTCACCCTCAAGGTCACCGTCCTGTGGTGGCTGGTGCTGGTCGCCATCGCCACCTGGATCCTGCTGCGCACCCGCGCCGGGAACTGGATCTTCGCGGTGGGCGGCGCGGCCGACGCGGCCCGCGCGGTCGGCGTGCCGGTGGTCAAAACCCGGATCGGGCTCTACATGGGCGTCGCCCTGTGCGCCTGGATCTCCGGCCAGCACATCCTGTTCTCGTACGACGTGGTCCAGTCCGGCGAGGGCGTCGGCAACGAGTTCCTCTACATCATCGCGGCCGTGATCGGCGGCTGTCTGATGACCGGCGGCTACGGCTCCGCCATCGGTTCGGCGGTCGGCGCGTTCATCTTCGGCATGACCAGCAACGGCATCGTGTACGCGCAGTGGAACCCCGACTGGTTCAAGTTCTTCCTCGGAGCGATGCTCCTCCTGGCCACTCTGCTGAACGCATGGGTGCGCAAGCGGGCGGAGGCCAAGTGAGTCTCGTGAAGCTGACCGAGGTCAGCAAGTACTACGGGAACATCCGCGCCCTCGAAGGGGTCTCCCTGGAGGTCGCGGCCGGCGAGATCACCTGTGTGCTCGGTGACAACGGCGCCGGCAAGTCCACTCTCATCAAGATCATCGCGGGGCTGCACCAGCACGACGCCGGCAGCTTTGAGATCGAAGGCGAGGAGACCGTCCTCGCCAACCCGCGCGCCGCCCTGGACCGCGGCATCGCCACCGTCTACCAGGACCTGGCTGTGGTCCCGCTGATGCCGGTCTGGCGGAACTTCTTCCTCGGCTCCGAGCCGACCCGGGGCCGCGGGGTCCTGCGCCGCCTCGACGTCGCCCTGATGCGCGAGACCACCCGGACCGCGCTGCTCCGCATGGGCATCGACCTGCGCGACGTCGACCAGCCCATCGGCACCCTGTCCGGCGGCGAACGGCAGTGCGTGGCCATCGCCCGCGCGGTCCACTTCGGCGCGAAAGTCCTCGTCCTGGACGAGCCGACCGCGGCCCTGGGCGTCAAACAGTCCGGGGTGGTCCTCAAGTACGTCGCCGCGGCCCGGGACGCCGGACTGGGTGTGGTCCTCATCACCCACAACCCGCACCACGCCCACCTCGTCGGCGACCGCTTCGTGCTGCTCAAGCGCGGCACCATGGCGGGCTCGCACACCCGGGACTCCATCACCCTGGACGAGCTCACCCGCCAGATGGCAGGTGGAAGCGAGCTCGACGAGCTCAGCCACGAACTGGCCCGGGTGGCAGAATCGACTACAGACCCGCGCGCTGCCGACGCCGGCGACGCAGACGACAGGGACGACAGGACTCGATGAGTACGTACCGGGACTTCACGCTCGCCCACCGCGGGTCGGCGCGTGGCACCGTCCTGCGGACCGTCGGGACCCGTGAGCGCCGGTCGCACCTGACCGCCCCGCGCGTCCCGACCGTCGGCATCGACATCGGCGGCACCAAGGTGATGGCGGGCGTCGTGGACGCCGACGGCATCATCCTGGAGAAGATCCGCACCGAGACCCCGGACAAGTCCAAGAGCCCCAAGGTGGTCGAGGACACCATCACCGAGCTGGTGCTGGACCTCTCCGACCGGCACGATGTGCACGCGGTGGGCATCGGCGCGGCCGGCTGGGTGGACGCCAACCGCTCCCGGGTGCTGTTCGCCCCCCACCTGGCCTGGCGCGACGAGCCGCTGCGGGACGCCCTGCAGGCCCGGCTGGCGGTCCCGGTGATGGTGGACAACGACGCCAACACCGCCGCCTGGGCGGAATGGCGGTTCGGCGCCGGCCGCGGCGAGGACCACCTGGTCATGATCACCCTCGGTACCGGCATCGGCGGCGCCATCCTGGAGGGCGGCCAGGTCAAGCGGGGCAAGTACGGGGTCGCCGGTGAATTCGGCCATATGCAGGTGGTGCCCGGCGGGCACCGCTGCCCCTGCGGCAACCGCGGCTGCTGGGAGCAGTACAGCTCCGGCAACGCCCTGGTCCGCGAGGCCCGCGAGCTGGCCGCCGCGGACTCCCCGGTCGCGTACAACATCATCGCCCGGGTCGGCGGGAACGTTCCCGAGATCACCGGGCCGCTCATCACCGAGCTGGCCCGCGAGGGCGATGCCATGTGCATCGAGCTGCTCCAGGACATCGGCCAGTGGCTCGGCGTCGGCATCGCCAACCTGGCCGCCGCCCTCGACCCGTCCTGCTTTGTCATCGGCGGTGGCGTCAGCGCCGCCGACGACCTGCTGATCGGCCCGGCCCGGGACGCCTTCCGGCGCCATCTGACCGGCCGCGGCTACCGCCCCGAGGCCCGGATCGCCAAGGCCCAGCTCGGCCCCGAGGCCGGTATGGTCGGCGCTGCCGACCTGGCCCGCCTGGTCGCCCGCCGGTTCCGCCGGGCCAACCGCCGCCGGGTCGAGCGGTACGAGCGGTACGAACGCTATGAACGCTACCTGGGCCTGCGCGGTGCACCCGGGCCCGAGGAACAGGAACCGCAGTGACCCCGCCCCCCACCACCCTGCCCCGCCAGGCGCCCGCCTCCGACGAGGGCGCGGCGCCGGACCGTGTGTCGGCCGAGGACCGCCGGCACACGGTCCGGCGCCGCTGGCTCACCGCGATCATCATCGTGCTGCTGATCGGCGTTCCCGCCGGCTATCTCGCGGTCTCCGCCGAGCAGAGCCGCAGCAGCGGGCGCGACAAGGCCGCCAAGGCAGCCGCCGACCAGGTGCGCTCCGGCTGGCCGTCCCGGGTCCAGCGCAGCATCTACGAGGTACCGGTCCCGGACTGGTCCACCGGCGTCGGCTTCTACGAGACCAACAACTGGCGCACCAGCCGGCTGTACGTGCAGTTCACCACCAACCCGGTGGACCTGGACTTCTTCCTCAAGGCGATCGGCACCAGCCGCGACGCCCTCACCCCCGGGGTCTCCATCGGCGAGCGCGACGCCGGAGTCGCGGGCTGGACCTGGGCCCCGGAGCAGCACTGGTACGGCACCACCCACGACCAGAAGGACCCGCGCCCCACCCAGGACATCACCGTGGACCTGACCGACCCGGAGAAGCCCCGGGTCTACGTGGTATCCACAGCCACTCCCTGACAGCGTCCCCCGCCCCTACCCTGGGGATCATGAAGCTGACCAAGATGCTGCACTCCTGCGTCCGGCTGGAGAAGGACGGGCGTGTGCTCGTCATCGACCCGGGTGCCTTCAGCGAAGCCGACGCGGGTCTGGGGGCCGATGTCCTGCTGGTCACCCACGAGCACCCCGACCACTTCGACGAGGGCCGGCTGCGGGCCGCCCTCGACGCCCGCCCGGGCGCCGAGCTGTGGACCCTGCGCAGCGTCGCGGACCGGCTGGCCGGGGCCTACCCGGGGCGGGTGCACACGGTCGGCCACGGCGACACCTTCACCGCCGCCGGCTTCGAGGTCCAGGTGCACGGCGAACTGCACGCCGTGATCCACCCCGACCTCCCGCGGATCACCAACGTCGGCTATCTGGTGGAGGGTTCCCTCTTCCACCCCGGGGACGCGCTGACCGTGCCCGGCACCCCGGTGGAGACGCTGCTGCTCCCCGTGCACGCGCCCTGGAGCAAGATCTCCGAGGTGATCGACTACGTACGCGAGGTCAAGCCGGGGGTGGCGATCGACATCCACGACGCCTACCTCGCCGACATCGCCCGCCCGATCTACGACGGGGCCCTGGAGAACCTGGGCGGCGCCCCGCACACCCGGATGACCGCCGGAGAGAGCGCCACCCGGTAGCTGTCGGTGCCGGGCGGTAGGTTGGTTGACATGCGTATCGCCACGTTCAACGTCAACTCGATCACCGCCCGGCTGCCCCGGCTGCTGGCCTGGCTGGAGTCCTCCGGCACCGACGTGCTCTGCATCCAGGAGACCAAGTGCGCCGCCGAGCAGTTCCCGTACGACGCGCTGCGCGAGCTGGGGTACGAGGCGGCCGTCAACGCCACCGGCCGGTGGAACGGCGTCGCCCTGCTCTCCCGGGTCGGCCTGGAGGACGTGGTCACGGGCCTGACCGGCGGGCCGGACTACGAGGGCGTGCAGGAGCCCCGGGCGATCTCCGCGACCTGCGGCGGCGTGCGCGTGTGGTCGGTGTATGTGCCCAACGGCCGTGAGGTCGAGCACGACCACTACGGCTACAAGCTGGACTGGTTCCGCGCCCTGCGCGACGCGGTTGCGGAAGACGCCGCCGGCCCGCGCCCGTTCGCGGTGCTCGGCGACTTCAATGTCGCCCCGACCGACGAGGACGTCTTCGACCCGGCGGTCTTCGAGGGCCTGACGCATGTCACCCCGGCCGAGCGGGCCGCCCTGGAGGCACTGCGTGCCGCCGGCCTGTCGGACATCCTGCCGCGCGCCCTCAAGTACGACCGGCCGTACACGTACTGGGACTACCGCCAGCTCGCCTTCCCCAAGAACCGGGGCATGCGCATCGACCTGGTCTACGGCAACGCGCCCTTCGCGAAGGCCGTCAAGGACGCCTATGTGGACCGCGAGGAGCGCAAGGGCAAGGGCGCTTCGGACCACGCGCCGGTCATTGTCGATCTCGACGTCTAGTGCGACGCTGGAGGGTATGAACATCCCTTTCCTGGACAACTGGCTGAATCGGCACGAGACCGGACAGGGTGCGGCGCTGGCCTCGGCGTTCGCCGACGACCCCGAGGGCGTCACCGAGATGTTCGCCGAGTGCGAGATGCTGCGGGTCCAGGCGAGAGGGGGCGGGCTGGAACTCGACGAGAGCCCCGCGTCGTTGGAGGCCCTGGACCAGATGATGCCGCGCTGGCGCCGGGACCCGGAGGTCACTCCGTGGCTGGGCAATGACGCCGGCTTCTATCTGGGCACGGTGATCATCCGGACCGTGCCCGGGGCCGGCTGGCAGGTGTGGCCCAATGGCCAGCCCGTGATCCGGCTGTCCTCGGGCCGCGAGCTGAACGTGGTCGAGTCCGGGGTCGCCTGGGCCATGACCGGTTCCCCTGAGCTGTGCCAGGCCTATGCGGAGGCCTCCGAGGTCTGATCCCCGCCGGCTGGGGCCCGATCACCCCTCGAACGGGGGACATTTGGCTTTATGCCCCATTTACGCGTGTCGAGACGAAGTGCCCTTCCCCGACTGGATAGTTTGCGCTGACCTCGACACAGCCAAAAAGTGGGGCAGCGTATGGCCGTCGATCCGTTGATCGAGCTGCGGGACGTCAACAAGCACTACGGGCAACTGCACGTCCTCCAAGACATCAACCTCACCGTCGGCCGCGGGGAGGTGGTGGTGATCATCGGCCCCTCCGGCTCCGGGAAGTCCACCCTCTGCCGGGTCATCAACCGGCTGGAGACCATCGAATCCGGCATCATCCGCCTGGACGGACAGCCCCTGCCCGATGAGGGCAAGGAGCTCGCGGCGCTGCGCGCCGAGGTCGGCATGGTCTTCCAGTCCTTCAACCTCTTCGCCCACAAGACCGTCCTGGCCAATGTCTCCCTGGCCCAGATGAAGGTCCGCAAACGGAAGCGGGACGAGGCGGACAAGCGCTCCCGGGAACTCCTGGACCGGGTCGGCCTCGCCTCCCAGGCGGACAAGTACCCGGCCCAGCTCTCCGGCGGCCAGCAGCAGCGGGTGGCCATTGCCCGGGCCCTCGCCATGGACCCCAAGGCCCTCCTCTTCGACGAGCCCACCTCCGCCCTCGACCCGGAGATGATCAACGAGGTGCTGGAGGTCATGCAGCAGCTCGCCCGCGACGGAATGACCATGGTCGTGGTCACCCACGAGATGGGCTTCGCCCGCTCCGCCGCCAACCGCGTCGTGTTCATGGCCGACGGCAGGATCGTCGAGGACCGGACCCCGGAGCAGTTCTTCACCGCTCCCGAGAGCGACCGGGCCAGGGACTTCCTCTCCAAGATCCTCAAGCACTGAGGGGCCGCGGACCGATGACCACCACCCGCGGCTTCCGCCTGCCCGCACACCCCGTCGTACGGTTCCTCGTCCTGCTCCTCGCCCTGCTGGCGGCCGGTACCGGCTGCGGCAAAGAGGGCAGCCCGCCCGTCAAGGGACCGCAGCCCGAGGACCTCCCCGTCTACCAGGTCGCCACCGGTTTCGCCCTGCCCGGCTCGCCGACCTGGCAGCGCGCCAAGAAGCGCGGCCGGCTGGTGATCGGAGTCAAGGAGGACCAGCCCTACCTGGGCGAGAAGGACCCCGCCAGCGGCCGGTACTCCGGCTTCGACATCGAGATCGCCAAGATGATGGCCGCCTCGCTCGGCTTCCGCCCGGACCAGATCGAGTTCAAGACGGTCGCCTCCGCGAACCGCGAGACGGCCCTGCAGAACGGCCAGATCGACTATTACGTCGGCACCTACACCATCAACGACAACCGCAAGAAGCAGGTCGGCTTCGCCGGGCCCTACTACCTGGCCGGACAGTCCCTGCTGGTCCGCCGCGACGAGAAGGACATCAAGGGCCCCGAGGACCTCGCCGGCAAGCGGGTCTGCTCGGCGGCCGGCTCCACCCCCGCCCAGCGGCTGGAGCGCGAATACCCCCAGGCCGACCTGGTCACCTACGACACCTACTCGGTCTGCGTCGACAACCTGCTGACCTACCAGGTCGACGCCGTCTCCACCGACGACTCCATCCTCCTCGGCTACGCGGCCAAGGTCCCCGAGGAACTCAAGGTGGTCGGCAAGCCCTTCTCCAAGGAGCCCTACGGCATCGGCGTCCCGCGCAGCGACAACGCCCTGCGCTTCGCCCTCGACGACGCCCTCGCCGCCAACGAGAAGAACGGCAACTGGAAGAAGGCGTACGACGCCACGCTCGGCCTCTCGGGAACGCCCGCCCCACCGCCGCCCGCCATCGACCGCTACCCGGCGAACTGAGGGGATCCGCACCGGCATGGACGTACTCACCGAGAACTTCGCCGTCTACGGCAAGGGCTTCCTCGGCACCGTCGAACTCACCGTCTACTCCTCGCTGCTCGCCCTGGTCCTCGGCTTCGTCATGGTCTCCTTCCGGGTCGCCCCGGTCGGCTCCCTCCGGGTCTTCGGCACGGTGTGGGTGACGGTGCTCCGCAACACCCCCCTGACCCTGCTCTTCTTCGCGGTCCTGCTCGGGCTGCCGCGGTTCGGGCTGGTCCTGCCCTTCGAGGTGTTCGCCGTCCTCGCCCTCGGCTGCTATACCTCCGCCTTCATCTGCGAGGCGCTGCGCTCGGGCATCAACACCGTCCCTAAGGGGCAGGGCGAGGCCGCCCGCAGCCTGGGGATGTCCTTCAGCCAGACCCTCGGCGACGTGGTGCTGCCCCAGGCGTTCCGCTCGGTGATCCCGCCGATCGGCTCCACCCTGATCGCGCTGGCCAAGAACACGGCGATCGCCGGCGCGTTCAGCGTCAACGAACTGCTGGGGACCTACAAGACCCTCAGCGAACTCGGCTACAGCATCATCTGGACCTTCTTCTGGATCGCCGTGGGCTACCTGATCATCACCCTGTCCATCAGCGCGCTGTTCAACGTCCTCGAGAAGCGTTGGGGGATCGCCCGATGACCGCGACCGCGACCGCGCCCGCACGCGCGCCGCACGGGGACACCGAATCCACCGTCCTCTACGACATCCCCGGCCCCAGGGCCCGGCGCCGGCACTTCCTCTACGGGATCCTCTCCACCGTGCTGCTCCTGGCCCTGCTCGGCTGGATCCTCTACCTGCTCTTCTCCACCGAGCAGTTCACGGCCGAGAAATGGAGCCCCTTCACCTACGAGGGCATCCAGGAACTGGTGCTCAGGGGCCTGGGCAACACCCTCAAGGCTTTCGCCTACGCCTCCGTGCTCTCGCTCCTGCTCGGCGGGGTGCTCGCAACCGGCCGGCTGTCGGTGCACCGGCCGGTGCGCTGGCTGGCCACCGTGTGCGTGGAGTTCTTCCGGGCCATGCCCGTGCTGGTGATGATCTTCTTCATCTTCGTGGCGCTGAAGGTCCAGCCGCTGCCCGCGCTGGTGGCAGGGCTGACCCTCTACAACGGCTCGGTCCTGGCCGAGGTGTTCCGTACCGGCATCAACGCGGTGGAGCGCGGGCAGCGCGAGGCGGCGTACGCGCTGGGCATGCGCAAGACCCAGGTGATGAGCTACGTACTGGCCCCCCAGGCGGTCCGGGCCATGCTGCCGACCATCATCAGCCAGCTGGTGGTCGCGCTGAAGGACACCTCGCTCGGCTACCTGATCACCTATGAGGAGTTCCTGCACGCCGGCAAGCTGATCGCCTCCAACCTCGACTACGACCTGCCCTTCATCCCGGTCGTGATGATCATCTCGCCCATCTACATCGGGATGTGCATGCTGCTGTCCTGGTTCGCCACCTGGGTGGCCAAGCGGCAGCGCCGCAGCCCCAAGACCGATGCGGGCCATGTCGCCCCGCCCGAGCCGAGGCCGGTGCTGCCGGGACAGAGCTGACCCGCGAAGGGCCGGCCCCGGCCCCGGCAGCAGCCGGAGATCACTGCTCGCGCAGCGGGACCGAGACGTACGAGGGATCGGACCGCGGCGAGGAGAAGGTCAGCTGCGCGCCGGCGGGGTTGTGCTCGATGTAGAGCGGGTCGACCGTGTCGATGACCAGAGCGAGCCGATGGCCCTCGGGCACGTCGTAGGCGGTGGAGAACAGCTCCAGATCCACGCCGAAGGCCTGCCCGGGGGTCTTGGCGTGGAAGGTGTACGGGGCGTTCGAGACCAGCTTGCCGATGCCGAGCGGGCCGACGTCGTAGAGGTAGGCGACGAAGGTGCCGTCCGCCCGGGTGGGGGTGACGGTGGTGTGCAGCTTGACGGTGCCGCGGATGCGGCGCGCCTCCTCGTAGCGGCCGGACTGCCAGACGGCGGCGAAGGCGCGGGGGAGGAACGGGACCGAGGCGATGGGGGGCGCCTTGACGAACTGGTCCAGGATGCTGGACAGGAGGACGACGCCGCCGTTGGCCCCGGAGTCCACGCCGGTGAACAGGTGCTCGCTGTCGGAGAGCGCGAGCCGCTCGGTGCCGGCCGCACCGACCGACTTCCAGTTCGGGTATCCCTCGTACCCGCCGGTGCTACGGGACTTCAGCTGGACCGGGGCCTCGGTGTCGATGCCGTTGCGCTCGCCCTTGAGGTGGTGGTCGAACCAGCGGTGGGCGTTGGTCCAGGTGTCGTTGGGCAGGCCCAGCAGGCCGCCGGCCTCGGCGGTGGCGTGGTCGCCCGGGCGGAACTCCAGGCGCTTGGGGCCGGTCAGCTTCTCGAAGAACTCGGCGTGCTGGTTGGGCGGGAAGATGGTGTCGCCCCAGGCGTTGCCCAGCATGATCGCGGCACCGTTGGCGTTGATGCGGTCGATCTGCGCCGCGGCCGAGCGCTTCTTCCCCCACTCGATCATCTGCTGTTCCTTGGCCAGGTTCGAGCCGAGGAAGTCGCCGAGGATCTGCTTCAGTTCGCCGCCGGGGCGGCCGGTGAGGTACCCGGCGGCGCCGAGCAGGCCGGCGGCCTGGCGGTGCTGGGTGCGGCCGGAGTAGATGGACTCGATCAGGTCGGCCCAGCCGCTGAGGGCGACCACGGTCTTGATGCGGGCGTCGTGGGCGGCGGCGAGCAGACTGATGCCGGCGCCGTAGGAGACGCCGCCCAGGCCGATGCGGTCGGGGTCGGCCGGGCTGTTGGCGAGCGCCCAGTCGATGACGGCCGAGACATCGGCGATGTCCGGCGGGCCGGCCACCTCGATCTCGCCGCCGGAGAGCCAGAACCCGCGGGAGGTGTAACTGACCACCACATAGCCGGAGTCGGCGAGCTTTTTGGCCTGCGCGATGTATTCGATCTGCGGCAGGCCCCAGCTCGTGGGGAGCACGATCAGCGGGTACTTCCGGCCGGCCTGGGCGCCGGCCGGGGTGAAGACATTGCCCTTGAGGGTGATGCCGCCGGAGCCCGGAATGTCGTGGAAACGCAGCTCGCTCTGCTCGGCGGTGGCAGTGGCGGTGGTGGCAGCGGCTGTGCCGGCGGAAGCCGCCTGGGCCTGGTGGGGGGCCAGGCCCAGGGCGGCTGCGGCCAGCAGTGCCGTCACGGTCGCGGCAGCTGTGGGGGTGCGTGCCATCAATCGCTCCTCGGGTGCGCCGGATCATCAAAGTGACCCGACGGTAACGGGAGCGCGTTACCGAAAGTAACCCATCAGTAAGTTACGTGCGGGTAACGATTGAATGAGGATCAGTTGCCGGCGAGGGCGGACTTGGCCTTCCACTCGTCCCAGGAGAGGTTCCACTCGGTGTAGCCGTTGCCCAGCTTGGCGTTGCCCTTCGAGCCGCCGCCGGTCACCTCGACCACGTCGCCGATCTGGGCCAACGAGAACAGGGCCGCCGCGTTGCCGGTGCTCATCCCCACGCATCCGGAACTGGCGTTGACACGGCCGAACTTGCCCTCGTTCCACGGCGCGGCGTGGATGTACATCCCGGACCAGGTCACCCGCATCGAGGAGTCGACCATCTTGTTGTACGCATCGCCCAGGCCCACCGTCTCGGAGTTCATGTTGATGGTGCCCTCCTTGGACATGAGCGCCATCTTCCCGGACCAGGACGCCTTCTGGCCGCCGGGCGTGCCCGCCGACACCGGGATCGTCTTCACCGTCTGCCCCTCCTCCGTCACCGTCATCTGCCTGGTGTCGAGGTTCACCAGGAGCCGGCGGTCCTTGCCGGTCTTGAACTCGGTGTTGTAGTCGCGGACGAAGTAGCCGCCGCCCTGACCGGAGTCCACCCCGTTGAGGTTCATCTGCACCTTGACGTCGGTGCCGGACTTCCAGTACTCCTTCGGCCGCCAGTCGACCCGGTCCTTGCCCGAGTAGTCCGTCATCCAGCCCCAGGAACCCTCGGTGTTGTTCGAGGTGGTCACCTTCAGGTGCTTCTCCACCTCGGCCTTGTTCTTCACCGGGTTGTCGAAGACCAGCGAGACCGGCTGCGCCACGCCCACCGTGGAATTCTTGCCCGGGAAGATCGAGACCTTGTTCACCTTGTCCGCGGCAGAGGTCTTGAACTGCGTGTTCGCACTCTGGCTGTCGGCGTTCTGGGCCTCGACCTTGTACTCCGTACCCGGTGACGCGTTGCGCTCGGAGGTCCAGGTCTTCCCGTCCGGCGATATCTGGCCGACCAGTTCCCCGCCCTTGGCGTCGGTCACCTTCACCTGGGACAGCTTCCCCTCGGCGAGGGTCACCTTGACCGGCTCACCCGCCTTGACCTCGGTACCCGTCAGGTTCACGGATATCGCCATGGGGGGCTTGTTCTTCATGTCCGCCTGGCCGGCCGCCGCAGTCGACCCGCCCGACGAGCCGCCCGAACAGGCGGTCAGCGCGGCGGCCAGCAGTGCGGTGCCGGCAAGGGCGGCCTGACGGGCGGTACGGCGTGTGCGGCTCAACGAAAACCCCTCCGATGCAATGAGCGTCCGCAAACCAAGAGCGGACGGACCCGACTTTAGGTTCCGTCCGGCACCTAAAAATCTCCCTCTTTCTGTTGTGACGTGGACCGCAGCAGAACGGTCATCATCCGGTCACAATCGCCGCGCACTTCGGTCATGGGCGGCTGTGAAAGTCCTGTGCAACCCCATTGGACGTACCGGATGGGACGTACCGGACCACCGGAAGGACGGTCAGCCGTGTGTGCCCTGCTCGCGACCCCAGCCACCCCGCGCCAGCTCGACCGGGAGCTCCCTGTCCGGACTCTGTCCGTCCCGGAGTACCAGGCCTTCCTCGCCCGGCACCAGCGGGCCAGCTTCCTCCAGTACCCGTCCTGGGCCGGGGTGAAGAACCTCTGGCGCTCGGAGCGGGTCGGATGGCACGGTCCGGCCGGTGACCTCCTCGGCGGCGCCCTCGTTCTCTACCGCCAACTCCCCGGCACCCGCAAATACTTCGCCTACCTCCCCGAGGGGCCGGTCGCGGACTGGACCGACCCGCATATCGACCGCTGGCTGACCCCCCTCATGCGTCACCTCCGCGCCGCCGGCGCCTTCGCCGTACGGATCGGCCCCACCCCCGCCTACCGCCGCTGGGACGCCGCCACCGCCAAGGCCGCCGCCGGCCCCGGCCTGCAGATATCCGACGTCCTCGCCACCGAGGTCGACCCGCTCGGCACCGCCGTCGCCGACCGGCTCCGCACCCGCGGCTGGAAGCGCTGCGGCGGAGAGGACGACGGGGACGCCCAGCCACGGCACGTGTTCCGGGTCCCGCTGGCCGGCCGCTCCCTCGACGACCTGTGGTCCGGCCTCAACCAGGAATGGCGCCGCAACGTCCGCAAGGCCGGCAAGGCCGGCGTGGAGACCTCCGTCGGCACCGCCGAGGACCTCCCCGAGTTCTACCGGCTGCTGCAGATCACCGAGGAACGCGACGGATTCCGGCTCGGCCGCTCCCTCGGCTACTACCGGCAGCAGTACGAGGCCCTGAACGCCGAGGCACCCGGCCGGATGCGCCTCTACCTGGCCACCCACCAGGGCGAGATCCTCGCCGCCCACACCATGATCGTGGCCGGCCGGCGGGTCTGGTACCAGACCGGCGCCTCCGCCGACCACCGCCGCGAGGTCCGCCCCAGCAACGCCCTCCAGTGGCGCATGCTCTGCGACGCACACGCCCTCGGCGCCGACGAGTACGACATGCGCGGGGTACCCTCCACCCTCGACCCCGACGAACGCTCCTTCGGACTGCTGCGCTGGAAGCTCGGTACCGGCGGGCAGGTCGTCGAAACCCTCGGCGAATGGGAGACCCCGATGGACGGATACGCCAACTCCGCGCTCTACAAGGCTTTCCAGGCCTACCTGGCCCGCCGGTGAGCAACAGCACCACCGCCGCCGCCACCCGCCCCGGGGCCATACCCGCGGCGGAGCCGGCCAAGAGCTCCGTGCTGCGCAGCGGCGCCATCATGGCGGCCGGCTCCATCGTGTCCCGCGCCACCGGCTTCGTCCGCTCCGCCGTGGTCGTCGCCGCCCTCGGCACCGGACTGCTCGGCGACACCTACGCCGTCGCCAACACCGTCCCCGCCATCCTGTACATGCTGCTCATCGGCGGCGCCCTCAACGCGGTGTTCGTCCCCGAGCTGGTCCGCGCCGCCAAGGAACACGCCGACGGCGGCCGGGCCTACACCGACCGGCTGCTGACCGCCTGCACCGCCGCCCTGCTGGTCCTCACCGCCGCCGCGGTGCTGGCCGCACCGCTCATCGTGGCCGCGTACACCCCGTACGAGGGAGCCGAAGCCGACACCACCGTGGCACTGGCCCGCTACTGCCTGCCGCAGATCCTCTTCCTCGGCCTGTTCACCCTGCTCGGCCAGGTCCTCAACGCCCGCGGCCGGTTCGGCGCCATGATGTGGACTCCCGTCCTCAACAACATCGTGATCATCGGCGTGTTCGGGCTGTTCCTGTACATCTCCCACGACTCGGCCGACGGCCTGACGGCAGCCGAGACCCGGCTCCTCGGCCTCGGCACCACCGCCGGCATCGTCGTCCAGGCCCTCGCCCTGATCCCCTCCCTGCGCGCGGCCCGGTTCCGCTGGCGGCCCCGCTTCGACTGGCGCGGCAGCGGCCTGGCCCGCCCGCTGCGCAACGCCGGCTGGCTGGTCCTGCTCGTCCTCACCAACCAGATCGCCTACTGGGTGGTGACCCGGCTGTCCACCGCCACCGGCCGGCAGGCGGAGCTGGCCGGCATCGCCGGCGGCGCGGGCTACACCGCCTACAGCAACGCCTACCACCTGTGGATCGTCCCCCAGGGCATCATCACCGTCTCCCTGGTGACCGCCCTGATGCCCCGGATGAGCGCCGCCGCCACCGACGGCGACCTCACCGCCGTCCGCCGCGACGTCTCGCACGCCCTGCGCACCAGCGCCGCCTTCGTGGTCCCCGCCGCCTGCCTGTTCGCCGTGCTCGCCCCCTGGGTCATGGGCAGCGTCTTCGAGTACGGGCGCACCGGTGCCGCCGACGTCGAGCTCATGGCGGGCATGCTGATCGCCTTCGCGCCCGGCCTGATCGCCTTCTCCGGCCAGTACGTCCTCTCGCGCGGGTTCTACGCCCTCTCCGACACCCGGACCCCGTTCTTCCTGAACCTGGTGATCGCCGGGCTGAACGCTGCGCTGTCGGCCGCCGCCTACTGGCTGCTGCCCATCCGGTGGGCCGTCACCGGCATGGCCGGGGCCTACTCGCTCGCCGTGATCGCCGGCTGCGCCGTCACCGCGTACACCCTGGCCCGCCGGCTCGGCCCGCGCGGCGGCACCCGGACCGAGCGCCGCACCAGCGCCCTGCGCACCCACCTGAGGCTGCTGGCCGCGAGCATCCCGGCCGGCGCGGCGGGCTGGGCGGCGGCCCGGGCCGCCGAGGGCCTCGGCAGCCTCGCGGCCCTCGCCGCCGGAACCGCAGCCCTCGCGATCGTCGTCGTGCTCCTCGCGCGGCCCCTGCGCCTGACCGAGATCACCGACCCGCTGGACTCCCTGCGCCGCCGCATCGGCCGGTAGGGGTGCCCGGCTGACACCACTGGGATACTGACCCGATGCCACGCGTACTCCTGATCGAGGACGACCCCTCCGTACGGGAAGGGGTCGGCCTCGGGCTGCGCCGGCGCGGCCACGAGGTCAGCGCCGCCGAGACCGGGGAGGCCGGCCTGGCCCTGCTGCCCGGCTTCCGCCCCGAACTGGTGCTGCTCGACCTGATGCTCCCCGGGATCAACGGCGTCCAGGTGTGCCGCCGCATCCGCGAGACCAGCCAGATCCCGATCATCATGCTGACCGCCCGCGGCGACGACTTCGACGTGGTCGTCGGCCTGGAGGCCGGCGCCGACGACTACATCGTCAAACCCGCCCGCACCGAGGTCATCGAGGCCCGGATCAAGGCCGTGCTGCGCCGGCTCACCGACCCGGGCGCCCGCCCCGGCATCGAGTTCCACGGCGAGCTCGCCGTGGACCGGGCCGGCCTGACCGTCGCCAAGAACGGCGAACGGGTCGCCCTCGCCCCCAGCGAACTCAAGCTGCTGCTGCACCTCTCCGCCTCGCCCGAGCAGGTCTTCAGCCGCCAGCAGCTCCTGGAGTACGTGTGGGAGCACAGCTACCACGCGGACGCCCGGCTGGTGGACGCCTGCGTCCGCCGGCTCCGCACCAAGATCGAGGACCCGGCCGGCAACCCCCGCTACATCCAGACCGTGCGGGGCTTCGGCTACCGCTTCGGCCCGCTGTGACCGGCACGACGCGGGGCACCAGGGTGACCGGGGTGACCAGGGTGACCCGGTGATACGTTTCCGCCCGCTCGGCCTGCGCACCCGACTGATCGCCGCCTTCCTGCTGGTGGCCGTGATCAGCGCGGTGAGCACCGCCGCCTTCACCTACCGGGAGGCGCGCACCGCCATCCTGCGCCAGTCCCAGGACATGGCAGTCGAAACCCTCCGCGACCAGGTCGAGAACCTGTCCGACGTCCCCCTGCCCCTCGACGAGCAGGCGCTGCGCCGCATGGTCAACGAGGTCGTCAAACGCAGCAAGCCGCACCCCTGGTACGTATTCGCCGAGTACGGCTCGATCCGGATCTCCACCACCGACCGGCCCACCTCCCCCCTGATCACCCCGCAGCTGCGCGCCCGGGTGACAGCCGGAAACCTGGGCGCCTTCCAGCGGGTCACCGACGCGAACGGCACCCCCACCCTGGTCGTCGGCATGCCGGCCGCCTTCACCCACAACGGCATCCGGCAGCCCACCGGGCTGGTCTTCTACCTCACGATGCCCCTGATCTCGGAGCAGACCACCATCAGCCTGATGGTCGACGCCGCCCGCCAGGGCGCCCTCCCCGGCCTCGCCATCGCCCTGGTGCCGGCCCTGATCGCCGCCCGCAGCGTGCTCCGGCCGGTCCGCGACATGCGGCGGGCCACCCAGCGGATCGGGCAGGGCAGGCTGGACACCCGGCTCGAGGTGCGGGGCGCCGACGAACTCGCGGGTCTCGCCCGCACCTTCAACGAGACCGCCCGGGCCCTGGAGAAGTCGGTGGACGAACTCCAGCAGGCCGAGGCGCGGGCCCGCCGGTTCGCCGCCGACGTCTCGCACGAACTGCGCACCCCGCTGGCCGGGATGCTCGCCGTCACCGAGGTCCTCGACGAGGACGCCGAACACCTCGACCCCGACACCGCCAAGGCACTGCGGCTGGTCAGCACCGAAACCGGCAAGCTCGCCGTGCTCGTCGAGGACCTGATGGAGATCTCCCGCTTCGACGCCCGCGCCGCCGAACTCAACCTGGACGACGTGGACATTGCCGAGGCCGTCTCCAAGACCCTGGAGCGCCGCCAGTGGGGGCCCGACCGGGTCACCACCCGGCTGCCGCGGGACGTCCGGGCCCGGCTGGACTCGCGCCGCTTCGACGTGATCCTCGCCAACCTGGTCGGCAACGCCCTCAAACACGGCGAGGCCCCCGTCCTGGTCTCCGTACACACCACGGCGGGCACCGACGGGGACCGGCTGGTCGTCGAGGTCGCCGACCGGGGACCCGGCATCGCGCCCGAGGTGCTGCCGCACATCTTCGACCGCTTCTTCAAGGCCGACGCCTCCCGGGCCCGGTCGTCCGGCAGCGGTCTGGGCCTGGCCATCACGCTGGAGAACATCCGGCTGCACGGCGGGACCGTGCGCGCGGCCAACGGGGCCGCCGGTGGTGCGGTGTTCATCGTCGACATGCCGCTGGAGGCCCGCGAGTGACCCGCCCGCGACTGACCCGGAGAACCCGCCCTCGGCGCGGCGTGCGCCCGCTCGCCGCGACCGGCACCGCCGCGCTGCTCGCGCTGGCGCTGTCCGGCTGCGGCATCGAGCCCACCTGGGTGATCGAGAGCGGCCAGCCCGCCGTGGTCAGCGCCGGCGACCCCAACGGGACCGCCCTGATCTACCTGATCGACCCGGCCGGCCGGCTCGCCCCCGTGCCGCGCCACCGGTACCCGCCCTACTCCGCCCCGGAGCTGGTCCGGCAGCTGATGAACGGCCCCGAGGAGGCGGAGACCGCGGCCGGCCTGCGCACCGAACTGCCCTCCGGACCCGAGAAGGACCTCTTCCATTCGACCGGCCTCACCAGCCGCCCGGACGGCACCCTCGAGGTCCGAGTGGGCTTCCCGGTCACCAGGCTGAGCCCGATCGCCCGCCGCCAGGTGCTGTGCACCGTCGCCCTCGCCGCAGCCGGCCGGGGGACGTCCGAACTGGTCCTGATCGGCCCCGACGGCAGCCTGCCACCGGAACCCTGCGGCCTGGGCTGACCCGGGCACCCGGTCTTGCGGAGCCGCGCCCGGGGCCGCACTGTGGCGGCCATGGACCAGCGTGCCCCCGGCATCCCGGACGTCTTCGACCCCCGTATCTACGCCGAGGGCATCCCGCACGACCGGTACCGCAGGCTCCGCGACCTCCACCCGGTGGCCTGGCAGCCCGAGCCCGAGCTCCTCGGCTGGCCGGCCGGCCCCGGCTTCTGGGCGGTGACCCGGCACGCCGACGTGGTCCGGGTGCTGCGCGACCACCGCACGTACTCCTCCTGCCTGGGCGCCACCCAGATCCGCGACCCCGACCCCGCCGACCTGCCCTTCCTCCGCCGCACCATGCTCAACCAGGACCCTCCGGACCACGGCCGGCTGCGCCGGCTGGCCGCCCGTGCCTTCACCCCCGGCCGGGTCGACGCCTTCGCCGGCCGGGTCCGCGACCGGGCCCGTACCCTGCTGACCGCCGCCCGGGAGGCCGCCGAGGACGGCACCGCCGACCTGGTCCGCACGGTCACCGACGAGTACGCCCTGCTCAACCTCACCGACCTGCTGGGCGTCCCGGCCGCCGACCGCGGCCTGCTGCTGGACTGGACCGTACGGATCATCGGCTACCAGGACCCGGAGGACGCCCCGGCGCCGGTGCTCGGCCCGGACGGGCGGCCCGTCAACCCGCGCTCGCCCGCACTGCTCGGCGAGATGTTCGGCTATGCCCGCGAGCTCGCCGCCCACAAGCGCAGACATCCCGACTCCGACGCCTCCGACGCTTCCGACCTGATGACCGTCCTCGCCGGGGCCGGACTGGCCGACGCCGAACTGGAGATGTTCTTCTTCCTGCTCACCGTCGCCGGCAACGACACCGTGCGCAGCGCGGCCCCCGGCGGCCTCCTCGCGCTGGCCGCCGCCCCGGACGCGTACCGGAGGCTGGCCGAAGGGCGGACGGACCCGGCCCGTGCCGTGGACGAACTGCTCCGCGTGCACCCGCCGGTGCTCAGCTTCCGCCGCACGGCGGCCGTCGACACCGAACTGGCCGGTCGGCGGATCCGGGCGGGGGACAAGGTGGTGGTCTTCCACGCCTCCGCCAACCACGACGAGCGCGTCTTCGCCGACCCCGCCCGGCTGGACCTCGACCGGGCGCCCAACCCGCACGTCTCCTTCGGGGACGGCCCGCACGTCTGCCTCGGCGCCCACTTCGCCCGGCTCCAGCTGCGCACCTTCTACGAGGAGTGGACCGCCCTGATGCCGCCGCCCGAACTCGCGGCCCCACCGCGCCGCCTGGTGTCCAACTTCATCAACGGGATCACACGGCTGCCGCTGCGGGTGTCCGGGCCGGTCCGGTGACATCCGCCAGGAGCTCCGTCACATCGGGCCCGTAGGCATCGGAGTTGATCACCTTCAGCAGGATGCAGAAGGAGCTCCCGCCGTACTTGCGGGCCAGCCGCTGGTGGTGCTTGGCCAGGTAGCGGGCAGCCGCCTGGTTGCTGTTCGCCGTCTGCCCCGACAGCAGGAACACCGGCCGGGAGCCCTGGTCGGTGGTCAGCCGCGCCAGCAGCACGTGCTCGACCATCCCCTTCTCCCAGCGGTACCGCTCCTCGCCGATGCGGATGGACCCGCGGTCCGGATGGCCCGTCTCCAGGCCGACGTCGAACTGAACACCCGGGAGCATGGAGGACAGGTGCGCGGTGGTACGGGTGTTGGACGCGGGCCCGCCGACGCAGAACTCGGCCCGCTCGCCGAAGCCCTGGCGGGCGGTGTCGTGGGTGACGATCTGGACGTTCGCCCCACAGTCTTTGATCAGGGCGGAGATCTCCAGCAGGGCGAAGGCGTCGTTGCGGTGCAGGGACGCATCGGTGCCGCCCATCTGGCGGTTGACCACGAACAGGCAGTCGGACCCGGTCGGCAGCCCGAAAAAGGCCTGCTTGCGGCGCAGCGCACGCCGCCACAGGTAGGTCCGGGAGAACCAGCCGAACCCGCCGCTGAGGGCGGTGGCTATCACCCCGAGCACGATGTTGCGCACGTCGTCGGTCATGCGGCGGATGGTAGCGGCACGGTAGTGTTCCTGACGCGGGGGGTGCGGTGAAGCTACAGTGCCGACCTCACGTTTGGAGGAACGGATGCGTCGTCCCGCGGCACGTCAATTAGCGCTCGTCGCCCTCGCCGGGGCCCTGATCTCCACCGGGGCCGCCGCCCCGCCCACTTCTGCCCCGCCCACGACCGCGACGACCCCGCCCAAGGTGCCGGAGGCGGTCGGCCGGGGCGGGGCCGTGGCCAGCGTGGACCCCGACGCCTCGGCCGCCGGGATCGCGGTGCTGCGGTCCGGCGGCAACGCGGTGGACGCGGCCGTGGCCACCGCCGCCGCGCTCGGGGTGACCGAGCCGTACTCGGCGGGCATCGGCGGCGGCGGGTACTTTGTCTACTACGACGCGAAGAGCCGCCGGGTGCACACCGTCGACGGCCGCGAGACCGCGCCGGCCAGCGCCACCGCGGAGCTGTTCCAGGAGAACGGCGTCCCCATCCCCTTCGCCGAGGGCCAGACCAGCGGCCGGGGCGTCGGTGTCCCCGGCACCCCCGCCACCTGGCGGACCGTCCTCGACTCCTGGGGCACCCGCCCGCTCGGCCAACTCCTGCGCCCGGCCGAGAAGCTGGCCCGCCACGGCTTCACCGTGGACCCCACCTTCCGCGCCCAGACCGAGCTCAACGAGGCCCGGTTCCGGGACTTCCCCGCCACCCGCGAGCTGTTCCTGCCCGGCGGGCAGCTGCCGGTGGTCGGCTCCACCTTCAAGAACCCCGACCTGGCCGACACATACGCGGAGATCGCCCGCAAGGGCACCGGGGCCATGTACCGCGGCCCGATCGCCCGGGACATCGTCAACACCGTCCGCACCCCGCCCGTGGACCCGGCGGCCACCCGCATCGTCCGGTCGGGTGATCTGACCGCCGCCGATCTGCGCGCGTACGAGACCAAGCGGCAGGCGCCCACCCGGGTGCGCTACCGGGGCCTGGACGTCTACAGCATGGCCCCGTCCTCCTCGGGTGGGACCACCGTCGGCGAGGCCCTCAACATCCTGGAGGGCACCGACCTCTCCGGACTCTCCGAGAGCCAGTACCTGCACCGGTTCATCGAGGCCTCCCGGATCTCCTTCGCCGACCGCGGGCGCTGGGTCGGGGACCCCGCCTTCGAGGACGTGCCCACCCGGCAGCTGCTCTCCCAGCGGTACGCGGACACGCGCGCCTGCCTGATCCGCCCGGACCGGGCCCTGACCAGCCCGCTCGCCCCCGGCGACCCGCACCGTCCGGTGCCCTGCGGCAGCAGCGGGCAGACCGCCCCGACCACCTACGAGGGAGAGAACACCACCCACCTCACGGTCGCCGACCGGTGGGGCAATGTCGTCTCCTACACCCTCACCATCGAGTCCACCGGCGGCAGCGCCATCACCGTCCCGGGCCGCGGGTTCCTCCTCAACAACGAGCTGACCGACTTCTCCTTCGCTCCGGCCGCACCCGGCGTCCCGGATCCCAACCTGCCCGGCCCCGGCAAACGGCCGCGGTCGTCCATGTCGCCGACCATCGTCCTGGACGACGGGCGTCCGGTCCTCGCCGTGGGCTCCCCGGGCGGCGCCACCATCATCACCACCGTCCTGCAGACCCTCACCGGCCACCTGGACCGCGGCCTGCCGCTGGTCGAGGCCATCGCTGCGCCGCGGGCCAGCCAGCGCAACCAGGCCACCACCGAGCTGGAACCGGGCCTGTGGAACAGCCCGCTGCGGGCCGAACTCGAAGCGCTGGGACAGGGCTTCCGGCAGAACCCGGAGATCGGCGCGGTGACCGGGGTGCAGCGGCTGCCGGACGGCCGCTGGGTGGCAGCCGCGGAGAAGACCCGGCGGGGCGGCGGCTCGGCCATGGTGGTCCATCCGCAGCGGACCCCTTAGGGCCTGGCTAGGGGGCGGTGAGGATCCGGGGGCCGGCGGGGGTGATCGCGACCGTGTGCTCGGCGTGGGCGGCGCGGCTGCCGTCGCTGGTGCGCAGGGTCCAGCCGTCGCGGTCGGTGCGGTGGTCGTCCCCGCCGCCCCCGATCAGCATCGGCTCGATCGCCAGCACCATGCCGGCGCGCAGCAGCATGCCGCGGCCCGGGCGGCCCTCGTTGGGCACGCCCGGGTCCTCGTGCATGGAGCGGCCGACGCCGTGGCCGCCGTAGCCGTCCAGGATGCCGTAACCGGCGGTGCGGCAGACCGTGCCGATGGCGTGCGCGATGTCGCCGATCCGGTTGCCGGGGCGGGCCTGCTCGATGCCGGCGGCCAGGGCGGCCTCGGCGGTGGCGATCAGCCGGCGGTCGGCGGGGCGGGCCCGGCCGACGGTGAAGCTGACCGCCGCGTCGCCGACCCAGCCGCCCAGCGTGGCACCGCAGTCGATGCTGACCAGATCGCCGTCGCCCAGCCGGTGGCCGCCGGGGATCCCGTGCACGATGGCGTCGTTGACCGAGGCGCAGATCACCCCGGGGAAGGGCACGGGCGCGAAGTGCGGCCGGTAGCCGAGGAAGGGCGAGCCCGCGCCCGCCTCCCGGAGCACCTCGCGGGCCACGGCGTCCAGGTCCAGCAGCGAGACCCCCGGCCGGGCGGCCTCCCGTACGGCGGCCAGTGCCATGGCGACCACTCGGCCGGCAGCACGCATCTCATCGATCTCTTGTTCGGTCTTCAGCTCCACCATGCCAATAACTATACCGGTATAAGAATGGGGTGGCTGTCTCGCGCGGCGGAGGTGCCCGCGCGGGGCGGTATTAGAATGGGCGCATGGTCCGTACCCCCCTCACCCCCGAAGAGCGCGAGCGCGGCGAGCGGCTGGGCCTGCTGCTGCGCGAGGCGCGCGGCGGCCGGAGCATGGTCGAGGTGGCGGCCTCCGCCGGCCTCTCCGCCGAGACCCTCCGCAAGATCGAGACCGGCCGGGCGCCCACCCCCGCCTTCTTCACCGTCGCCGCCCTCGCCCAGGCCCTGGACCTGTCGATGGACGACCTGATGCGCCGCTGCGCCTTCGTCCCGGCCTGAGCCGCGGGCCGCGGGTCGCGGGCCGACCGGGCGGCCGAACGGCCCAACGGGCGGTGCGGCCCGCGCTCCACCGGGCACACCTGAACCCGTGTCAGCACGCAACGCAGCCAAGCGGATCGGTCTCGGACTCATCGGTGCCCTGCTCGCGGGCGGCCTCCTCGTCGCCGCCTGTGTGGCCCCCGACAGCCACTCCCACGCCCGCCACCGCGACGGCCCGGCCGCTCCCTAGCGGCTCGCGGGGGAGCGGGTACGGGTACGGGTACGGATACGGACGAGGGTGCGCAGCATTGCGGCGCCCGCCGCGATCGCGGCCAGCTGGAGCAGCACCGCGGCCACCGGGTGCTCCGGCGGCCTGACACCGCCGGGGTCCGCCAGTGCCATGTACAGCGTGACCGGCAGTTTCCAGGCGCTCCACGCAAACAGCGAGCCCGACCCCACCCAGCCCACCATCAGCGGCACCGGGCGCGGCAGCCCGGCCGGGCGGGCCCGGGCCGGCGACCAGACGGCGCCGGAGGCGGCGAGCGCCCAGACAGCAGGTGTCCGTCGCCGGTCCGCTCGGCCGGGTGCGCGATCCCGGCCGTGCCGCCGGCCGCCCAGTACAGCCAGGCCAGACCGACACCGGCACCGAGGGCCACCGACCACGGCAGCGCAGTGCGCCGGCCATCGCCGACGCGCCCGGCGAACGCCTCCGGCCGGCGGCGCCACGCGTACGCGGGGACCGCGAGGGCCAGCCCCAGTCCCATCCCCGCGAAGCCGAACTCGACCAGCGCGCCCTCCCAGGCCAGCATCTCTGCGCCCTCGCCGCCCCCGTCCTGGAACGCGCCGAGCACGCCCAGCGGCAGGATCGAGACGAGGAAGCCCGACCCGACCCAGGCGCAGAACGCCACCGCCGCCCCCGGTATTCGCATGCCCCACGGCCGCACCAGGGCGAGGGCCAGCGCGATCCCGATCGCGGCCATGCCGACCTTGGCGGTGTTCAGCACCACCCACTCCGCCAGGCCGAACCCCCGGCCGACCGGCAGCACCCCCAGCAGCGAGCCGACCACCCAGGACACCTTGATCAGCAGGTACGGCGCCAGCGCCAGCGCCGCCCCGTACGCGGCGATCCGCCCGACCCGGTCCCACCGTTCCACCCGAACTCCCCCTCCGCCATCGCCACCGCCTGGATCCCATCCTCGAACCCCACCGGGCCGGACACCTCCCCCATCTGGGGGGATCCGTCTCCCCCGCCCGGGGGAGACGGGGTCTAGGCTCGGTCCATGACAGAGACAGGGGCAGGCGAAGGCACGGGCGGCGGCAGGGTGACGGTCGAAGAGCTCGGCCGGGGCAAGTACGTCAGCCTCACCACCTTCCGCAAGAACGGCACTCCGGTGGCGACGCCGGTTTGGGCGGTGGCCGACGCGGGCGAGCTGTACATCTGGACCCGCGAGGACTCCTGGAAGGTCAAGCGGATCCGCGCCAACGGGCACGTCACCCTCACGGCCTGCGACCGGCGCGGACGCATCACCCCGGGCACACCCGTACTGGAGGGTACGGCGCGGCTGCTCGACGAGGCCGGGTTGCGGCGGGTGCGGAAGCTGATGGCGCGGAAGTACACCTGGCAGTTCTGGATCGTGGACCTGCCCGCAGCCGCCGTCCGGCTCGGGCGTCGCCCGCACACCGGCATCGCCGTCAAGGTTTGAGACTCCCGTAGTCCTCCTGTAACACGGGTGCGATCCAATGCGCCCATGGAGACCGCGACTTCTCTCGACGGAGCGACGGCGATCGACCGGCTGGCGGCCCACCTGAGGCGGCTGACCCTTCACCTGGACCCCGGTTCGGGCTGGTACGGCGAGTTCCTGCGCAGGGATCCGGAGGGCATGCGGGCCTGCCTGGACGGCACGGCGATGCCGCCGTGGGACGTCCTGGAGTCGCTGTTCCAGGACCTGGCGGCGGTCGGCGGCGAGGAGCTCGCCGCCCGCGCGGCCACCCGGGCGGCGGAGCTCCGGCAGGCGGCGGTGACCGAATACGATCGGCTGCCGGGCGGAGTGGAGGAACTCCGCTCACTGCTCGCGTCGGCGGGAGCCCAGCGGGCCGCCTCCGAGGCGGCCCTGCACGCGCTGTCGGCCCGGCTGGAGACGACCGCGGACCCGGCCGAGTCGGAGTTCCTGACCGGCGAATACTCCTGGACCCAGGACGACCTGAGCCGCGCCACCGCGCGCTGCCGGGACTTCGCGGTGCGGCTGGCCTCCTTAGCGGCCCCGCCCCCGGTGCCCCGGCCCGCCCCGGCCCCCGCTGCACCGCCGGTACCCGTACCCGTACCCGCACAACCGCCCGCCCCGCCCGCAGCGAGCGGCGCCCCGTGGCGGTGGACCGCGGCCGGCCCGGACCCCTTGCCCGGAGTCCCGCAGCAGCGACCGGGGCAGGAGGCAGCCGGCTCCGGCCAGGAGGGGGACGCCCGGCCGGCCCCGGTCCCCGGCCGGCGCCTGCTGCGCGGGGCAGCGCGGCGCGGCGGCGCCCGCTACGGCGGGGCCCCGGCCGCCGAAGCGGTGCTCCCCGAACTGCCGCAGCAGCCACAGCCGTACGCCGCCCCGCGGGGCGCCCGGTTCGGGCGGCCGGACCCGGCGCGCCCGGGGGAGTCGCGGCCGGCCCCCGGCCCGCCGACCGCCTCGGCCCCGCCCCCGGCCCCGGCACAGCCCCCGACCCCGGAGCCGTCGACGGATCCGGCCCCGGCCCCGGCGCAGCCCCCGGCCTCGACGCAGGCCCCAGCCCCAGCCCCAGCCCCAGCCCCGACCCCAGCGGAGGCCCCAGCCCCGACCCCCGCTGAAGCCCCCGCGGAGGTCGCCGTCCCGCAGCTGGTCGCGGAGCTCATCGCGCTGCGGGCCCAGGGCCGTACCGGCGAGGCGCACGTCCTCCTCTACCAGGCCGCCGCCTGGCCCGCCGACCGGCTGCCGCTCCTCGCCCGGGAGTTGGAGCGGGCCGGGCTGGCCCCCGACTGGGCCACGCTGCTCTGGGAGGCCGCGGCCACTCTGCCGCCCGAACGGCTCAGCGCGGCGGCCACCGCGCTCGGCGCGGCCGGCCGTGAGCCGGACCGCGGCCGGTTACTGCGCCAGGGCGTCGCCCGCCCCGCCGCCGAGATCGCCGAGGCCGTCCTCACCCTCGGTGCGGCCGACCGCACCGACGAGGCCGAGGCGCTGCTCGACGCCTTCGTCCGGGCCCGCCCCGCCGAGGAAGCCGCCCGGCTGGCCCGCCGCGACCCGGACCGGCTGGCCCCGCGGCTGCTCGAAGCCGCCCGCGCGGTGTCCGCCTCCTGCCATCGTGATCTGGTGCATGCCCTGCGCGTGGCCGGCCTCAAAGGTGATCGGAGTTGAGCAAAATCCGACCGCCCGACGACCTGGATTGATCGACTACTCCGACCGTGCGCGGTGGTCTTGCCCCGGACTGTGGCGAGGCTTACGGTCTCGTACCTACGCACACCGTCTACGTGCGTAGAGGCGAGGAGCAGCTCATGGCCCACATCGTCCGCGCCGCGCTGGTCCAGGCCTCCTGGACCGGCGACACCGACTCGATGATCGCCAAGCACGAGGAGCACGCCCGACGGGCCGCCGCCCAGGGCGCACGCATCATCGGCTTCCAAGAGGTCTTCAACGCGCCCTACTTCTGCCAGGTCCAGGAGCCCGAGCACTACCGCTGGGCGGAGCCCGTCCCGGACGGCCCGACCCTCCGCCGGATGCAGGATCTCGCCCGCGAGACCGGCATGGTGATCGTCGTACCGGTCTTCGAGGTGGAGAGCTCGGGCTTCTACTACAACACCGCCGCCGTCATCGACGCCGACGGCAGCTACCTCGGCAAGTACCGCAAGCACCACATCCCCCAGGTCAAGGGATTCTGGGAGAAGTACTACTTCCGCCCGGGCAACCTCGGCTGGCCGGTGTTCGACACCGCCGTCGGCAAGGTCGGCGTCTACATCTGCTACGACCGCCACTTCCCGGAGGGCTGGCGCCAGCTCGGCCTCGCCGGAGCCCAGCTCGTCTACAACCCGTCCGCCACCCACCGCGGCCTCTCCGCGCACCTGTGGCAGCTGGAACAGCCCGCCTCCGCTGTGGCCAACGAGTACTTCATCGCCGCCATCAACCGGGTCGGCCGGGAGGAGTACGGGGACAACGACTTCTACGGCACCAGCTACTTCGTCGACCCGCGCGGCAAGTTCGTCGGCGAGGTCGCCAGCGACAAGGAGGAGGAACTCCTCGTCCGCGACCTGGACTTCGATCTCATCGAAGAAGTCCGCACCCAGTGGGCCTTCTACCGCGACCGCCGCCCCGACGCCTACGGAGGACTGGTTCAGCCGTGACCGACCCGAACAGCCTGCACCACCGGCACCAAAGCGTCCTGCCCGACTGGCTCGCCCTCTACTACCGGCACCCCATCGAGCTCACCCACGGCGAGGGCCGGCACGTCTGGGACGCCGAAGGCAACCGCTACCTGGACTTCTTCGGCGGCATCCTCACCACCATGACCGCCCACGCCCTCCCCGAGGTCACCAAGGCCGTCGCCGACCAGGCCGGGCGGATCATCCACTCCTCCACCCTCTACCTCAACCGCCCCATGGTGGAACTCGCCGAACGCGTCGCCGCCCTCTCCGGCATCCCCGACGCCCGGGTCTTCTTCACCACCTCCGGCACCGAGGCCAACGACACCGCCCTGCTCCTCGCCACCGCGTACCGCCGCTCCAACCAGATCCTGGCGATGCGCAACAGCTACCACGGCCGGTCCTTCTCCACCGTCTCCATCACCGGCAACCGCGGCTGGTCCCCGACCAGCCTGTCCCCCCTCCAGACGTACTACGTGCACGGCGCCGTCCGCAGCCGTGGCCCCTTCGCCCACCTCGACGACACCGCCTTCACCGCCGCGGCCCTCGCCGACCTGGACGACGTACTCGGCCAGACCCGCGGGGGAGTGGCCGCCCTGATCGCCGAACCCATCCAGGGCGTCGGCGGGTTCACCTCCCCGCCCGACGGGCTGTACGGGGCCTTCCGCGAGGTCCTCGACCGGCACGGCATCCTCTGGATCAGCGACGAGGTGCAGACCGGCTGGGGCCGCACCGGCGACCACTTCTGGGGCTGGCAGGCACACGCCCAGAACGGCCCGCCGGACATCCTCACCTTCGCCAAGGGCATCGGCAACGGCATGTCCATCGGCGGGGTCGTCGCCCGCGCCGAGATCATGAACTGCCTGGACGCCAACTCCATCTCCACCTTCGGCGGTTCACCCGTCACCATGGCGGCCGGCCTCGCCAACCTCGGCTACCTCCTCGAACACGACCTCCAGGGCAACGCCCGCCGGGTCGGCGGCCTGCTCCTGGAGCGGCTGCGCGCCATCGGCGCCGCCGTGCCCGCCGTACGCGAGGTCCGCGGCCGGGGCCTGATGGCCGGCATCGAACTCACCGAGCCGGGCACCGACCGGGCCGATCCCGACGCGGCCACGGCCGTCCTCGAAGCGGCCCGCGAAGGCGGCCTGCTCCTCGGCAAGGGCGGCGGCCACAACACCAGCGTGCTGCGCATCGCACCACCGCTCTCCCTCACCATCACCGAGGCGGAAGAGGGCGCAGCCATCCTCGAACAGGCCCTGCGCGCCATCCAGTAGGGGGACCGCACCATGAGCATCCGCACCCTGATCCACGGCGGCCTGGTCATCACCGCCGCCGACGAACTCCACGCGGACGTCCTCCTCGAGGACGGCCGGGTGGCCGCCCTGGCCGCACAGGGCTCCGCAGCCGCCGAGGCCTGGACGGCCGACCGTACGATCGACGCGACCGGGAAGTACGTCATCCCGGGCGGGGTCGACGCCCACACCCACATGGAACTGCCCTTCGGCGGCACCTTCGCCTCCGACACCTTCGAGACCGGCACCCGGGCCGCGGCCTGGGGCGGCACCACCACCATCGTGGACTTCGCCGTCCAGAGCGTGGGCCACTCCCTGCGCGAAGGCCTCGACGCCTGGTACGCCAAAGCCGACGGCAACTGCGCCATCGACTACGGCTTCCACATGATCCTCTCGGACGTCAACGAGCACACCCTGAAGGAAATGGACCTCCTGGTGGAGGAGGGCATCAGCTCCTTCAAGCTGTTCATGGCCTACCCCGGGGTGTTCTACAGCGACGACGGACAGATCCTGCGCGCGATGCAGCGGTCCGCCCACAACGGCGGGCTGATCATGATGCACGCCGAGAACGGCATCGCCATCGACGTCCTCGTCGAGCAGGCCCTGGCACGCGGGGAGACCGACCCGCGGCACCACGGCGAGGTCCGCAAGGTGCTGCTGGAGGCCGAGGCCACGCACCGCGCCATCCAGCTCGCGCGGGTCGCCGGCGCCCCCCTGTACGTGGTGCACGTCTCGGCGGAGGAGGCGGTGGCCGAACTGGCCGCGGCCCGGGACAAGGGCCTCCCCGTCTTCGGCGAAACCTGCCCGCAGTACCTCTTCCTCTCCACCGACAACCTCGCCGAGCCGGACTTCCAAGGCGCCAAGTATGTCTGCTCGACCCCGCTGCGGCCGAAGGAGCACCAGGCAGCGCTGTGGCGGGGGCTGCGGACCAACGACCTCCAGGTGGTCTCCACTGACCACTGCCCCTTCTGCTTCCGCGGGCAGAAGGAACTCGGCCGCGGCGACTTCTCGAAGATCCCCAACGGTCTGCCGGGGGTGGAGAACCGGATGGACCTCCTCCACCGGGCGGTCCTGGACGGGCACATCAGCCGCCGCCGCTGGATCGAGATCGCCTGCGCGACCCCGGCCCGGATGTTCGGCATGTACCCGCAGAAGGGCACCATCGCGCCGGGTGCCGACGCCGACATCGTCCTCTACGATCCGCACGCCGAGCAGGTCATCTCCGCCGAGACCCATCACATGAACGTGGACTACTCGGCGTACGAGGGCAGGCGGATCACCGGGCGCGTCGACACCGTCTTCTCCCGCGGCGAACTCGTCATCGACCGGCGCGAGTACACCGGCCGGGCCGGCCACGGCGCCTTCGTCCACCGCTCCACCTGCCAGTACTTGTAAGGAGAGTCCCCTCATGGACTTCGGCCTCGTCCTGCAGACCGACCCGCCCGCCTCCCAGGTCGTCAGCCTGATGAAGCGGGCCGAACGCAACGGCTTCCGCTACGGCTGGACCTTCGACTCGGCCGTGCTCTGGCAGGAACCCTTCGTCATCTACAGCCAGATCCTGGCCAATACGCAGAAACTGCACATCGGCCCGATGGTCACCAACCCGGGCACCCGCACCTGGGAGGTGACCGCCTCCACCTTCGCCACCCTCAACGACATGTACGGCAACCGCACGGTCTGCGGGATCGGGCGCGGCGACTCGGCCATGCGGGTGGCCGGCCGCAAACCCAACACTCTGGCCCGGCTCGGCGAGGCCATCGAGGTCATCCGGGACCTGGCCGAGGGCCGCGAGGCGCTGGTCGACGGCAACCCGATCCACATCCCCTGGATCAAGAACGGGAAGCTCCCGGTCTGGATGGCCGCGTACGGTCCGAAGGCCCTAGCCCTCGCCGGGGAGAAGGCGGACGGCTTCATCCTCCAGCTCGCCGACCCCTACCTCACCGAATGGATGATCCACGCGGTCCGTGAGGCCGCATCCCGGGCCGGCCGGGACCCGGACGCGATCACCATCTGCGTGGCGGCCCCCGCGTACGTCGGGGACGACCTCGCCCATGCCCGCGACCAGTGCCGCTGGTTCGGCGGGATGGTCGGCAACCACGTCGCCGACCTGGTCAGCCGCTACGGCGAGCACTCCTCGATGGTCCCGGAGGCGCTCACCGAGTACATCAAGGCCCGGCAGGGCTACGACTACAGCCACCACGGCCGCGCCGACAACCCGTCCACAGACTTCGTCCCGGACGAGATCGTCGACCGCTTCTGCCTGCTGGGCCCGGTCGAGGCCCACATCGAGAAGCTGCGGCGACTGCGCGACCTGGGCGTCGACCAGTTCGCCGTCTACGACATGCACGACGCGAGGGAGGCCACCATCGACGCCTACGGGCAGCACGTCATCCCGGCGTTCAGCGGCTGATTCGCTGACCGGCCGGGGTCAGCCGGTGCAGGTGATGGAGAAGGGGACCGGGTTGGACATGGTGCGGATGGGGCTCTGGAGTTCCACGGCCATTCCTGTGGTCAGGGTGCCGGCCTTCGCGTAGGTCGTCAGCCGCACGGTGTCGTGCCCGGTGGGCTTGGCCTTGTCCCCGATGGACATGGTGCGCCAGTGCGGATCCACCACCGAGCCGTTGCCGGACACCCAGCGGTAGGAGATCAGGGTCGGCTCGGAGGCGGTGAAGCTCGCGGTGAACGACGGGGCCTGGCTCTCGGGTGTCGGGCAGCTGCCGGTGTAGGTGGTGTTCGCGCCCGCCACCGACATCCGTACACCGCCCGAACCGGAGGCGGAGTCCTTGTCGTTGCCGTTGCCGCTGAGGGCGTAGGCCAGCCCGCCGGCGATCAGTACGCAGACGGCCGCGCCGGCCGCGACGAAGGCCGCCGTGCGGCGCTTGCGCGGCGGGGCGGGCTCCGCGGTGGTGGTCGGCGCCGTCGCCGTGGCGGGGGCCGCCGGGGTCGGCAGGACGGGGGCGGCCGTCGTGGTGGCGTCCGGTTCGTGGGCGATGCCCCGCAGGGCCTCGGTGACTTCGGCGGCGGGGGTCCGCTCGGCCGGCTCCTTGCGGAGCAGCCCTGCGATGACCGGGGCGAGCGGCCCCGCCCGGGTCGGCACCGGCGGTTCCTCGTCCACGACGGCCCGCAGGGTGCTCAGCGCGGTGTCCTGCCGGAACGGGGAGATCCCCTCCACGGCTGCGTACAGCATCACGCCGAGGGACCACAGGTCCGACTCGGGGCCCGAGGGGCGGCCCAGCGCCCGCTCCGGCGGCAGGTACTCGGGGGAGCCGACCACCTCGCCGGTCATGGTCAGCGCGGTGCTGCCCTCGACCATCGCGATGCCGAAGTCGCTGAGCACCACCCGCCCGTCCTCGGCGAGCAGCACATTCGCCGGCTTCACATCGCGGTGCTCCACCCCGACGGCGTGCGCGGCGCGCAGCGCGCTCAGCACCTCTGCGCCGATGTGCGCGGCGTGCCGGGGGGTGAGCGGCCCCTCGGTACGCAGCAGATCGGCCAGCGACTGCCCGCGGATCAGTTCCATGACGATCCAGGGCCGGTCGTCCTCCATGACCACGTCGTGGACCGTCACCACATTGCGGTCGGGTATCCGGGCCGCCGCCCACGCCTCCCGCTCCAGCCTGCTGTACATCCGCGCGATGTCGCCGGCCCGCAGATGGGCCGGGGCCCGGACCTCCTTGACGGCGACCTCGCGCTGCAGTGTCTCGTCGCGGGCCCGCCACACGGTGCCCATGCCGCCCTCGCCGAGCCGGGACAGCAGCCGGTAGCGGCCGGCGATCAGCCGTTGCTCGCCTGCGGTGGTGGCCGAGAGTGCGCTCTCCGTCACGGTCTCGGATTCCTCGTTGTGCATGGGGGCGGTTCTCCCTCTGATCGCCTGCCGACGCGAACATCACGTACGGATCGGGATCCCCGGTTCAACGAGGTGACCGGAAATTTTCGAAAATGGTTGAACCGAACGCGTTCGTGATGGCGTGTTGCTGTCGTACGAGGAGTCAGCAGGCGTCGTTTTCAAGGAGTGTGGAGTGCCTTCGGTCATCGTTGGACGCACGGGTCCCTTTACCGGGCAGAGCGTGGTCCTGGGCGGCGAGCCCCTCAGCTTCGGGCGCAAGAGCGACAACAGCGTCGTCATCGTCAGCCCCAGCGCCTCCCGGCTGCACGCCGAGATCCTCGACGAGGACGCCGGTTTTGTCCTCTACGACCGGGACAGCCGGAACGGCACCTTCGTCAACGATCAGCGCGTCACGCGGCATGTGCTGCGTCCGAACGACTGCATCAGGATCGGCGACGAAACGTTCTTGTACGAGGCCCAGGACGCCATGGAGACGGTCATGGACCTCTCCCTCCTGGACGTGCCCCGGCCGAGTGCCGCGGACCCCGGCACGCTGCGGGTCACCATCACCGGCGGCGGCCCGGTGGGCCTCGCCTTCGCGCTGGCGCTCGACGAGATGCTGCCCGGGCGGACCGCCATCACCCTCTACGACGGGCGCTGGACCAGGAAGGGCTCCTCGGTCGTCTGGAAGGACGAGACCCAGGGGAACTTCCGCCGCCAGCAGGTGGTGACCGTCCAGAGCCGGCAGTACCTCGCCCTGTCCGAGGAGGTGCTCTCCGCCCTCTTCGACGACACGGGCGCCTACTCCGAGATGTGGCCCGTCGGCCCGGACTCGGTCGACGGCCGCCCGCCCCGCAACATCCGGATCTCCCACATCGAGGACCGGCTGCTGGACCTGGCCAACCGGAAGTCGTCGATCCGCCTGGTTCCCAAGCGTTTCGACGTGGCGGAGGAGCAGAACCGGATCACCCAGGAACACGTCCTGGTGGTCGCCGAGGGCGGCCGATCCCGCACCCGGGAGCACTACGCCGACCGCTTCGGCGCGGCCGACGCCTCGATCTACTCCCTCGACGGCGAGCACCTCCAGGACATCGTGCTGGGGCTGCGCGTCAAGTCGAAGCTGCCGGACCCGATGAGCGTGCTGCTCACCGTGTCGCAGAACCGGTTCCTGCTCAACTCGCTGCGCGGCGAGGGCTTCCTGAACATGCGGCTCACCCGGGAGGAGACCAAGAGCGTCATCGGTATCGACCCGGTCCGCCACGTCTTCGAGGAGTGCATCGCCGCCCGCCCCTGCCTGATGAGCCGGCAGGAGGAGGACAACGAGTTCCGCTGCCCCACCCACGGCACCCTCTTCCTGCCCGCCCTGCTGCGCAGTTCCCCGCTGTGGAAGGAGATCCGGCAGGGCCTCAACCTGTTCGGGGTGGCCGAGGAGGACCTGTCCGCGATCACCTCGTTCCGGCTGGACATGGTGCAGCGCCCGCGGTTCACCGCACAGCTGCACCGGCCGACCTCGACCACCCCGGGGACCTACGGCTTCCTGCTGGGCGACGCGGCCAACGCCATCCACTTCTGGCCGGGCCGTGGCCTCAACAGCGGCCTCGCCTCGGCCACGTCGCTGGCCCGCTCGCTCAGCCGCGCCTGGCAGGGCAAGCCGCTGCGGGACGCCGACTTCATCCGGCACGAGGCGGCGATGTCCATGCTCCAGTACCGGCACAAGAGCCGGGCCTGGAACGCCATGGTGACCACCGACGAGCAGGGCGTCACCCGCGCCATCAAGGACGTCATCGCGCGCAGCGTGGAGACCGGCGGGGGTGTCGCTGTCGGCAACGCTGCCGCGGACGGGAGCGACCTGGACGCGCTGGTGGACCGGATGGCCGGGATCCGCGAACGGCTGGCGCCCCGGATGCCCGGCCTGCCCGGCGACGGGGAACTCCGCTCCCACCTGGCCTCCATTGCCCCGGCCACCCTCCGGACCCTGCGGGACAGCGGAGCCTGGGACACCCTGATCGTCGGCGGCGAGGAGGCCGACATCGACCTCTTCTACCAGTCGGACTCCCCGGTCTTCGTCCCCCGCCCGGTCGACCCCCGGAGCCCTTCCCCGGTCGGCTGACATGCCCCGGATCATCCCGGCGGTCAATGCGGGCTGATGTCTGTCATCGTTGGTTGCTGATGCCGAGCCGAAGTCGTTAGTGTTTGACGTTCTGGTTCGTCATCGGCCACCAGCCGGCCTGGAGCGGGGGAGCAGGAATGAGCGAGAGGTTTGCCGCGGATCCCGTCAGGACCGCGCGGCGCATCACGTCCCTGCTCGAACGTGCCGGGATCGACGGCGAGGACGTGCTCCGGGTGGAGGGCGAGGGCGGCCTCTCGTACGCCTCAGGGCTGCCCGTGGAGGACGTACAGGCGCTGTTGCGCGGTGCGCGGCTGCCCCAGGGCGCCCCGGGCGACGGTGGCGGGACGGACCCGGTGGAAGAGCGTCACCGCCGGGTGGTCGCCCGTATCGTCTTCCTGCGCCGTACGCGGCTGCGGACTTCGCCCGACGGCCAGCGGCGCGCGTACTCGCTGGCGGACATCGCGGCGGGTGCGGGAACGAGCGCCCAGTGGCTCGACAAGATGATCAAGACGGGGAAGGCTCCGAATCTCGATCACGCCGCCGGAATCGCGGACTTCTTCGGAGAGAGCATCGAGTTCCTGGTCGCCGAGCCCGCCGAGGCCTTGGACCGGGTGCTCCAGCGGATCCACAAGGACCTGCTGGAGCGGACCGTCGCGCGCCAGGACGCGGACATCCAGCGCCTCAGGAACGCGGACATCGCCGGCAGCGCCCTGGGCGCCGGCGCCGCAGGTGGCGCCGGATCCCCCGGTTCCGCCGGATCCGCCGGTTCCGATCTCGGCATCGTCGGCTACGCCGCACGCGCACTCGCCGACGTACCGGACGACACTGCACAGCCCATCATCGCCCTCATCGAATCCATTGCCCGGCGCTCGCGCGAGGAGCGCGCCCGAGAGAGCCGGTAAAGGGCCTCTGGCCAGGGGTGATGTGCGCGCTGGGCGGCAGTTTGCCTGCGCCGCGTTGAGTGGCTAATGTGCGGGCGCACGACTGTCAAATGCGTCCGGGTGGGGAAGACATGTGGGACGCGGTACGTATTTCCCGTGCAATGAAGCGCCATCGGGACGAGCTGTTCGCGGGGGCGATGCGCCGGCTTGCCCAGGAACCGAATGAGCCGCTGCAGGCGGTCTGCACCTACGTGTCGGAAAGCAGCGGGCGCGAGGTCCGTCTGATGCTGGAGGCGTTCCCGCCGGGTACCGTGAGCGGGCTCTGGCTCGACCTGGGCGATCACGAGGTGATCGCGGTGGAGAAGAACACCCTGCCGGTCCACCAGATGGTGATCCTGGGGCACGAGTTGTGGCACCGCAAGGAGAGCCAGTCCGGCCGGCCCGGCAGTACGCCAGTCGGCACGCCCGGCAGCACGCCCGGCGGGGTCGCGGCCACGCGCATGCTCGGGGACCGGTGGTGCATCGACGACGCGGTCGCCCACGTCGCGGCGCGCACCGACTACGACCTCGACGAGGAACGGCGGGCGGAGCGGTTCGGCCGTCTGCTGGCGGCGAAGTTCCGGCCCTTCCTGCTCGGCACGCGCAGCAGAACCCCCTCCGACGAGTTGACCGGGCGTATCTGGGCATCCCTGGAGGGCTGATGATCCACGAAGGGGCCGACTACTACCTTCCCGCCGCCGTCCTGGGCGCAGCCCTGCTCGCGAAGTCGCCCGCCCTCCTGCGGGGGTGGCGCTGCGCGACGGTCCGGACGGTGAACGCCCTGCTGTTCCTGCCCTGCGCGGGCTTCATCCTCGCCTCCCCGCCGACCGTCAGCGCCGTCAACCGCCTCACCGGCATCAGCAACTTCTCGGCCCTCCTGGTCCACTGCATCATGACCGCCATTGCGTGCGCGTCCCTGCTGCTGCTGGAGTACTGGAGAGGGGAGTCGGGAGACTACGCCCGCACGCGCCGACGCGCACGGGTGTGGAAGACCGGCTGCCTGGTGGTGATCGTGGCCCTGGCGGCACTCTTCGCCCTGGGCGACGTCCCGGTGGAGCGCCCGCAGGACTTCGACACGTACTACGCCACCACCCCGTTCATCACCGAAATGCTGGTGCTCTACCTGCTCGCGTACGTCGCTGCCGGCGCGGCCACGGCCGTCGTGTGCTGGAGCTGGTTGCTCGACATCGGCAGGAGGGCGGCGCACGAGCCGAAGACGGCCGTGGACAGACCCCTGCGGATCGGGCTGCTCGTCCTGGTGATCGCGGCCCTGGCCAACATCGTCTGCGGCCTGTTCAAGCTGACCGCCATCGCCGCCCGCTGGGCGGGCCGGGACTGGGATGTGCTGAACGAGAGCCTGTCGCCCTTCATGTCGGCCAGCGGGATGATGATCGGCGTCGGGCTCCTCGTCCCGGCGTACGGCCCCGGGCTGATCGACCGCGTGTGGCACCCCCTGCTCGGCATCAGGGCCCTGCGGCCCCTGTGGCGGCTGGTCCGCCGGTCCGGGCTGACCCCCGGAAGCAGAATGTTCCTTCCCCCGCCGTGGTACGCCGGACCCGAGCAGGTCCTGCTCTACCGGATGACCACCATTCACGACTGGATGCTCGAACTGTGCGTGCACTGCACGGACGAGGTACGTGAGCTGGCCTACCGGCAGGCGAAGGAGAGCGGGGCCACCGAGCGCGAAGCCGTGGCGGCCGGCCTCGCCGCGATGTTCACCGCGGCGGCGGATGCGCGTGCGCGCTCGGCGGCACCCGCTGCGGAGCAGAACACCCTCGCGGTGGCCGCCGTACGCTCGGCGGAGGCGGAGGACCGCGACCTCCTGGTGTCGATCTCCCGGGCCCTGGCGGCGGCCCCCGCCCGCACCACCACCGGCTCGCGCCGGCCGGCGACGTACTAGGTCCTGTACGGGAGCCGCCGCCGGCGGACCGGCGGCGGCTCCTTTGCGCGCCGGCGAGGGTACGCCACCCCCGTGGGAGTACCCTCACCGGCGAGTCTGTACCGGCGTCAGTCGTTCCAGGTGCCCGTGATGGCGAGGGCGCCGGGGGCTCCGGGCAGGCCCTGGAGCGGGACGGCCGTGGTGGTGGCCCAGGTCCGGTCGGTGTGCCGGGTGGTGTGGAGGAGCTTGTTGTCGGCGGTGGTGACGGCCACCACGACCTCGCCGTCGACGTTGGCGGTGGCGACGGACTTGGCGGTGACGGTGCCGAGGACGTCCTTGAGCTCGGTCAGCGGGGTCCAGGTGCCGTTGAAGTTGCGCACCGCGTGGTACTGGCGGGTGCCGTTGTCGGTGGCGATGACGATGTGGGTCTCGTCGCCGGCGCCGACGGTGCTGATGGAGGTGATGGGGCCGGTGGGTCCGGCGGCTCCGGCGACGTCGCCCCAGCCGAGCCAGTTGCCGTTGCCCTGGCGGATGGTGTGGTAGGCCTTGCCGCCGCTGACGGTGGTGACGTGGAGCTCGCCCCGGACGACGGCGGTGGCCGCGGCTGTCACATTGCTGATCGTGCCGGAGGTGATGTCCCAGAACGGCGTCCAGTGACCCTCCGCGTTGCGGACGGTGTGGAGCGCCTTGCCGTCGGCGACGGCGACCACGTGGAGGTCCCAGCCGTTGTTGAACGCGGTGACGCTGGTGAGGTTGCCGAGGGTGCCGGCCACGTTGAAGACGTCGCCCCAAGTGCCCCAGGTGCCGTCCTGCTTGCGGACCGTGTGGAACAGCCCGCCGCTGTTGCTGACGGCGACGACGTGGGTGTCGCCGTTCATGCCGACGGCGGCCGAGTTACGGATGCCGCCGATGCTGCCGGCCGCCGCCTGGGCCTGGACGTCGTCGAAGCCGGTCCAGGAACCGTCGTTCAGACGGACGCCCTGGTAGAGGCTGCTGCCCGACTGGACGAGAGCCTGGGTCTTCCAGCCCGGGGACGACTTGGCGCGGAGGCGCTGGAACCAGCCGTGGAGGTCGTTGACCCGGGTGCTGAACGCACCGGAGCGGGTCTCGGTGGCGGGGGTGCCGAGGCAGCCGCCCTGCCAGCCGAGGCTGGTGATTCCGACGAGGGCGGGCTTGCCGTTCTCGCTGCGGAACGCGGCACCGCCGGCGTCGCCGGCGCAGACGGTGGCGTCGGCGGGGGTCTTGGCGGCGAGGTCGAAGCCGGTCGCGGTCACGTTCCCCGCGGTGAAGACGGCCTGGTGGCGGGTGGCGGGGATCCACTCGGTCTTGGTACGGCCGAAGCCGGCGACGGTCAGCTCCTGGCCGGTGGCGGGCGCGGTGGCCGCCAGCGGGACGGGGGTGATGTCGGTGGCGGGCTCCGAGAGACGGGCCATGACGAGGTCACGGTCGGGGTGCGGGGCCAGTTCGGCGATATCGCTGGTGTGGCCACCGCTGGAGATCAGAACGGACTTGCCGACCACGGCGGTGGTCTTGTCCTTCGGCGGGCCCGCGGCCACGGTGTTGCTCTTGGCGGGGTCCTCGGCGAAGCAGCTCTTCGCGGTGAGCACCCAGTACGGATCGACCAGCGCACCGGAGCAGGAGCGCTTGCCGTCGCCGATGGTCAGCTTGGTGTTGAAGGCGAGCCCGGCGGTGTCGATGGGCTGCCCGGCGCCGGGGGGAGTGGTGCTCGACGTACCGGTGACCCGCAGCTCCAGCAGGACGGCGGCGGACTGGTCCGCGCCCGCTTCACCGAAGCCCTTGCTGGTGTTGCCGGGGATGTCCAGGCTCTGCGTCTCGTTCTTGACGGAGATGCTGGCCTTCACCGACCGCTCGTAGGTCTGGATCCGGTACGCGCCCGGGATGGAGACGGTGAGGAAGCCGGTGCCCTGCGGAGCGGCGAAGCACATCCGCTCCTCGGGCAGCTTCAGATCGCGGGCCCACACCTTGATCTGGTACGGCTTGTCGCAGGGGGTGTGGGTGATGTTGCCGTCACCGCGGATCAGCTTGGCACCGGTCTCGGCCAGGACCTGGTCGCTGCCGGGGTAGGACCCGTCCTCGAAGACGTACGGGGCACCGGCGTTGGCGGCCGGCTCGCCGGCGGCCGAGGCCAGCGGGGTCGCGGTCCCCATGAGGACCGCTGCGGTCGCGGTGGTGGCCGGAAGCCACCAGCGTGTGCGCAATGCCATGAACGTCGCTTTCGTGTGGTGGGGCCGTCCGGCTCGTGCCGGACGACAGGAAGGGTGGGAGGGACCGCCGTCCGTCGCGTTACCGAGGCAGCTTGGCGACGGACTCGATGAGCGCGATGAGGGGTTGGGCGGTGTCGTCGGGCACGTCG
This sequence comes from Streptomyces sp. NPDC002054, assembly GCF_040296685.1. Classification (NCBI taxonomy): domain Bacteria; kingdom Bacillati; phylum Actinomycetota; class Actinomycetes; order Kitasatosporales; family Streptomycetaceae; genus Streptomyces; species Streptomyces sp. NPDC002054. The sequence continues at coordinate 38,876 of NZ_JBEOXT010000011.1, read as the reverse complement.
GCGAGGGCACGCGCGGCGTGGCAGGCAACGGTGTTGATTTCGCAGCTCGGGCCGAGGCCCCCGGCGGGGCCGGAGTCGGTCAGCAGTCGGACCAGCAGGTCCGTGTGGATCTGCTGCAGAACCCGGTCCAGGGCCCTTGCCGGAGGGTCCGTCAGGAATTCGATGCCCTCGCCGAAGAACCCGGCGATCTCGGCGGCATGGTCGAGGTTCGGGGCCCTCCCGGTCTTGAGCATCCTGTCGAGCCACTGCGCACTCATTCCCGCACTCGCAGCGATCTCCGCCAGCGGGTAGGTGCGCCTGCCGCCGTCTTCGGCCGCCTTGAGCCGGGTACTGCGCAGAAAGACGATCCGGTCGACGACCTGGCGGTGACGGGCCGTGTCCGTGGCCGCCCGGTCGGGCCGGTCCGGCCGGCCACGGCCGCCGCGAAGCAACGCCTCCACCTCGGCCACGGCAAGGCCCGAAGCGAAGGCGAGCCCGCCCTCGCCCTCGACCCGCAGTACGTCTCCGCGGTCGAGCCCCGCCCGCCCGATCAGGGCAACGATGCGCTCGACCGTGTCGGTTGGTTCGGGAAACAGCCTGGCACTCACGGTGTGGCCTCCCCCCGATCCCTGTGCTCGTGGCCTTCCGAGGGGAGACGGTAATGGCTCAACGCCCGCATATCAACCGTCGTTTAGCTTCCATCAACGACAGTTGAAATCCCTTGGGTTCCCTCATAGGGTCCTCGCAGGCCGGGAGAGACCCATACCTGAGTACGGCCATGTCCGCGCGCTGCGTGTCAGGCGCAACTCTGCGCCGGGACAGCGCAGTTCCCGCAGACCGCCAGGTGACCCGGCCGGTACCGGCAGACAGAGGGGGAGATTTCGTGCGTCACACAACAGGCCGACCACGCTGGGGGGTGGGGAGGAGACCTGACGGTTCGCGCGTGCTGATCGGCGGCCTTCTCCCGCTGGCTCTCCTGTCGACGCTGGTGTCCGCGGTACCGATCGCCGCTGCCGCGGAGAACCCGGTCAGCGAGCGTGGGCAGACCGTCGCCTTCTGGAAGAACGGCGGTCCGGCCATGCAGGCCGCCGCCGGGACCGCCCTGACGGGCTCGGACGCGGACGTCCGCGCCTTCCTCGACAAGGGCCGCGCCATCGCGGAGAACCTCGACGACCGCGAAGCAGCGCTCCAGGTCATCGCAGAGGCCGGCCCGGCCGTGCGCAAGGCCGCCGAGCAGGCGCTCGCGGGAACCCCGGAGCAGTTGGACGCCTTCCTGAAGGAGGGCTGGAAGGCGCCTCTGGACCAGGACCAGCGGGTCGAGGCTGCGCGGATCGGGGAGGCCGGCGGCCGGACCCTGAAGGAGGCCGCCGATGCCGCGCTGAACTCCGACATCGAAGCGGTGCGCGCCTTCCTGAGCGAGGGTCAGCACAAGAAGCGCGACTCCGACGCACGGGTCCGCGTGGCGCAGCTCGAAACGGCCGGCGGGCCGAAGGTCCGCGCCGCCGCCACCGCGGCTCTCAACGGTTCGATCGAGGACGTCCGCGAGTTCCTCACCTTCGGCCAGCACGTGGCCAGGGCGCAGGACCAGGAACACGCCTCCGTCACCGAGCTCGCCCAGCAGGCCAAGGACGCCGGCGACGCGGCCGAGCGGGAGAGCAAGGCCGCCAAGGAAGCCGCCGACCGGGCCATCGCGCTGGCCCGCCTGGCCAAGGAAGAGACCGAACGGGCCAGGGACGAGGCAGCGGCGGCCAAGAAGGACGCGGCCCGGGCCGCCGAAGCCGCCCGCCGCGCAGCGGAGTCCACCCGGCGGGCGGCTCAGGCCGCGCAGTCGGCCATCGCCTCCGCCCGGGCCGCGAACGCGGCGGCCCAGGTCGCCGCAGCAGCCGCCAGTGCCGCCGCCCGTGCTGCGTCCGGGGCCGCGAATGCCGCGGCGAAGGCGCTCACCCATGCGGCAGCGGGACAGCGCGACGAGGCGCTCGCCGCCCATGCCCGACAGGCCGCCGACGCCGCCGAAGGCGCCGCGACGGCCGCGGAGCGTGCGGCGATCTCCGGTGACGCCGCCGCCGTTTCGGCCAAGGCCGCCGCGTCCGCGACCGTGAACGAACTTGCCGCAGCCGCCGCCTCGGAGGAAGCCGCCGGGTACAACGAGCAGGCCGGCAACTCCTCCGCGGAGGCACGCGCGGCTGCTGCGACCGCCCGCCGCCACGCGGCCGAGGCGACCCGCGCCGCGGACATTGCCGCCGGTCACGCGGCCAATGCGGCACGCGAGGCCCGCGCGGCCCGCGATGCGGCCCGCTCGGCCGCCCAGCACGCCCGCAACGCCGCCGACGCCGCCATGAAGGCCGGCCAGCACGCAGCCGGGTCCAAGGAAGCGGCTGCGGAGTCCAAGGCCCATGCCGAGGCCGCCCTCCAGCGCGCCAAGGAGGCCATGGCGGCGGTGGACAAGGCCAAGGAGGTCCACGCCCTGGCCCGCAAGGCCGAGGCCGACGAACTCGCCGCCCGCAAGGCCAACGGCATCAACCAGGCCAAGGACCTCAAGGTCGCGCACGACAAGACCCTGGCCGAGGAGAAGAAGGAGAAGTCCGACTCCGACAAACTCCGGGCCGACTTCACCCGCCTCTCCGAAGAGGCCGCACAGCCCTCGGCCGAGCCCGCCCAGATCGCCGCGGCGGGCCGGAAGATGGCCCTGGCCGCCCTGCAGACCCAGGGACAGTGGAGCCGAACCGCTGCCGAAAGCGCCCTGGCCGCCCCGGACGCCGTGGTGGTGGAGTACGCCCGCAACGGCTGGCGTGCCGCGGAGCAGCGGGACGAACGCGACCAGGTCCTCAGACTCGTCGACGACTCTCCGTACGAAGCGGTGAGAAACGCCGCCAAGACCGCGCTGAGCGGTGACGCAGCCCAGATCCACGCGTTCCTCGTGGACGGGCAGCACAAGGCTGCCGCCTCCGAATACCGGGTCGAGGTCGCCCGCATCGGCAACGCCGGGGGCTCGGCCGTCAAGAAGGCCTCGGACGCCGCCCTCAACGGCACCGGGTACCAGCCGCTGCTGGACTTCCTCGCCGCCGGTCAGCACACCGCCCGTCACAGCGACGACCAGGCGACCGTGGCCGGCCTGGCGGAGAACGCCGGGCCAGAGGTGAAAGCCTACGCCGACATCGCCATGGAGGGCCCCGCCCCCAGCCTGCGCAGCTTCGTCGAAAGCGGCCAGCACAAGGCGGCGCGCCGGGACCAGGGCAACGCCAGCCACATCGCGCAGATCCAGAACATCATCGCCGGAACCGCACAGGTGGCGGCCACCGCCCAACAGCGCGCGTCCGAGGCCCTGAAGACCGCCGCGACCGCGCTGGACGCGTCCAACGAAGCCGAAGAGCACGCCCGACAGGCCCAGGTCTACGCCGAACAGGCCGCCGGCTACGCCAACCAGGCCGACGCCTCCGCCAAGCAGGCCGAAGCCTCCGCGAAGAAGGCAGCTGAGCACGCGGCCACCGCCCGCAACGCCCAGCAGCGCGCCTGGAACAGCGCGAACAACGCCAACGCCTCCGCGGCCTGGGCCGAAGCCAGCGCCAGCCTGGCCCGCGAACATGCCGCCGAGGCCTACGCCGCCGCCGAATTGGCGCGCCAGTCCGCCATCAACGCCGGAGCCGACGCAAACGCCGCAGCAGCCACCTACCAGAAGCACCTCGACACGTACCTCGCCGAAAAGGCGCGGGCGAACGAGCAGAACTGGTGGGACAAGGCCTACGAGAAGTATCGATATCTCGAGCAACTGGTCACGGGCGGCATGGAATACGCGACTGACTACGCTTGGGAAGCCGGAAAGCAGGCGCTGCACTGGTACAAGAATCTCTCGTGGGAGGAGAGACTGCGCCTGGATATTGAACTTCGCCATCTCGTGGCCGATGGGCTCGGCGGGATCCCCGCCGTAGGAGAGTTTGCCGACCTCAGCAACTGCCTTAGCTATACCATAGAAGGAATCGGATTCGGTGATTCGAGTAAATTCACCGATGCGGCATGGTCCTGTGGTGCGGCCATTCCCTTCGCCGGCTGGCTTGCCTACATTCCCAAGGGGAAGAAGTGGTACAGCAAGGCTGAACCGCTCTGGGACAAGCTGAAGCGCCTCGGGAAGAAGGTAGACGACGTTTTGGCCTGCGTCGATACGAAGCACAGCTTCCCCGCCGGCACGCCCGTGCTGATGGGCGATGGAACCTCCCGCCCCATCGAGCGCATAAGAGTCGGTGACGCGGTCCAGGCCACCGACCCCGTCACAGGGAAATCAGGCCCACGTCGCGTTGACGCAACCATCTACACCCCCGACGACAGCGAATTCACCGGTATCACCCTTGACGCCGCCACCGGTGGCGGTTCCCTGACGGCAACCGACCACCACCCGTTCTGGGCGGAGAACCGTCGCCAGTGGGCCGATGCGGCAGAACTCAACGTCGGCGAGACCCTGCGCACCCCGACCGGCGGCACCGCCCGGATCGCCAAGGTCTCCCGCTGGAAGGAGCTCCAGCCCGCGTACGACCTGACCGTGAACGACCTGCACACGTACTATGTACTCGCTGGGCAGACGCCGGTCCTGGTTCACAACAAGGGCGGATGCCTTCCCGTTCTCCGGGAGTGGAACAGTCACCCGTTCCAGTTCGGGCATCACTCCTTCTTGCTGGACAGGAAGGGATTTGATCACATCCTCACTCGTCATCACCCGAAGTATTGGAATGGCTCGGTGAAGAAGGATCAGTCCTTCTTCGATTCGAGCATGAGTGTTGCCGACGTTGAGGACGCCATCGATCAAGTCATGCGACAGAACCGCGATGTGCTGATGCAGCGAGGCAGCCGGGGTATGTATCAGATTCACGGCAAAGTCAACGGCGTCAATTACACGCTCGGCATGAACAGAGGTCGAGTGGGCCAGTTCTATCCGGTATATCCGAAACCGAAGGACCCGTCGGGTGGTTGAGATTGAAACGTTCCTGAGGGGTGCGGGCGGCGGTTTCGTGCAGGTGGAAGCCTGTCGCACCCCGCCGCCCGACCTCGACTACATTGAAGGCGCCATTCGGCTGTCCGTTGATGGATTGGAAATCATCGGCACGGAAGAATGGGACTACGTTGACCAGCTCTGGTGTTATATCGCCGAGATGGTGACAAAAATGCGGTCGTCGGGTTACGCGGAGACGTATTTCCCGGATCAGCCGATCATGCTCTCTTTTCGGGCCGTCGGGTCTCGCGTCTTGGTGACCGCCAAGATCGGTGAAGAAGTCAAGAGGGCAAGTGCTCCGTCGGAGGATCTCCTGGAGGCAGTAAAAGGTGCTGGGATGATCTTCTTCAGGAAGATGTCCGAGCTTGCCCCGGCCAATTCGTACTCCGAGGCGCAGCAGGAGCTGTCGGTCTGACCAAGCCAGAGGCCCCGCCGGAAATGTTTTTATCCGGCGGGGCTTCTCGGTCTCAGTGGTCTCGGAGAGGCCGGACCGGTTGTTCCCAGAGGCCGGTCAGGTGGGCGTGGAGGACGTCGTGGGCCTCTTGTGAGGTGAGGTGGCCGATAAGGACGTGTGTGGTGAGGCCGTCCGCGAGGGCGAGCAGGGTGCGGGCCTCGCGTTGCGGATCGAGGGGCGCGGCGTGGTCGGCGTCCTCGCCGGCTTCCGTGATGAGGCGGGTGAACGCCTCCTGGAGGGTTGCGTAGTTCGCCTGCAGCGTCCTTGCGAGCAGCTTGCTGACAGTCGCCTGCGCAACGAAGGCGAGCCAGACCCTGGCCTCGGCGCGGTGCTCCTCCCGGAGCAGCGCGATCTCGGTGGCCGCGTGCCCCAGGGCGGTGCCGGCCGACTGGGCCGGGCTCCTGGCGAGGCGGGCTCGTACGCGCTCCATGATCCGCTCGCTGATGTACTCGAGAGCGAACACGAGCATCTCTTCCTTGGTGCGGAAGCATCGCTGAACGGCGCCCATCGACACCTCCGCGCGGGCCGCGACATCGCGAAGGGTCACGCCCTCCAGCCCGCGTTCGTCGGCGAGGTGGTAGACGGCCTCGGCGATAAGGCGGCGTCGGCCCACGTGATCCACCTGCCTGGGCATGCCCGGTCCCCTCCTTGTTGTGCAGCGTTCTGCTCTCGCAGCATTTTATGCGATGCGCTCGCATCGGTTCCAAGGGTACGGTTCTGTTCCGATGCAACTGCATCGGTACGGGATGGGGAAGGAAGAGCCATGCAGGACGCCCTGTGGAAGATGCCGGCTGCCGCGCAGGCGGAGGCTGTGCGTAGCGCTGACATCTCGGCTGTTGAGCTCGTCGACAGCCATCTGGATCGGATCGCTGAGGTCAACCCGCAGGTGAACGCGGTCACGCAGCTCCTGGCGGAGCGCGCACGCGAGGCCGCGGCACAGCTGGACCGCCGGCGGGCCGCCGGTGAAACGCTGGGGCCGCTCGCGGGCGTGCCCTTCACGGTGAAGGAGAGCACCGCGATCGAAGGCGTGCCGACCACGTTCGGCACGGAGCGCTTCCGCGAGCTGGTGGCGCCGGCCGACGCACCCCCGGTGGCACGGCTGCGCGCAGCAGGGGCCATCCCCATCGGGCACAGCAACATCCCCACCCTGATCCTGGCGGGGATGCACACGCGCAGCGAGCTGTTCGGCGACACGGTCAACCCGTGGGACCGCGGCCGGACCCCGGGCGGCTCCAGCGGGGGCGACGCGGTGGCCGTGGCCACGGGCATGGCGGCGCTCGGGCTCGGCAACGACTCCGGCGGGTCGGTGCGCATCCCGGCCCAGTTCTGCGGTGTGGCCGGGCTGAAGCCGTCCACCGGCCGGTTCCCCGCCGACCACCGTGTCTTCGGCCCCGAAGACCCCGGTCCGGCCTCCCAGATGCTGGTCACCGACGGTCCGTTGGCCCGGAGCGTGGGTGATCTCCGGCTTGCTTACGAGGTACTGGCCGGGACCGATCCGCGAGACCCGCGCGCCGTGCCGGTGCCCGCCTACGGTGAACCGCTCCCCGGACGCGTGAAGGTGGCGGTCGTGGCGGATCCCGGCGGGCACGGCGTCCACCCCGCGATTCGCGGAGCGATCGCGACCGCGGCCGACGCGCTCCGCGACGCCGGATACGACGTGCGCGAAGTGCAGGACGTACCGCGGATGGACGAGGCCCTCGAGGCGTACGGCCGGATCACCGTGACCGAGTTCGCCCCGACCTGGCCGGTGGTGCGCACGCTGCTCGGCAAGGGCGGGGACCGGTATATCGAGATGGCGATGGAGCAGACCCCGCCCGCAAGCGCGGACGAGTTCATGAAGTTGATGGGCACCTGGATGAACATCCGCCGCTCGTGGGCCGAATTCCTCGACGAGTACCCGCTGTTGCTCGGCCCGGTCTTCACCGAGCCGCCGGTCGAGCCGGGGCTGGAGTCGCGGGACAGGCCGGGCAGGGACCGGGTCGCGTCGGGAATGCGGTTGTGCACCGTGACCAGCTTTGTGGGCGTACCCGGTGTGGCCGTACCGACCGGGGTGGTCGACGGGCTCCCCTGCGGAGTGCAGATCGTCGGGCGCGCGTTCCGGGAAGACCTGTGCCTGGGCGCGGCCCAGGCGATCGAGGACCGGCTCGGAGTCTTCACGCCGGTCGACCCGCGCGCGTAGCCGCTTGACCCTCCGGGGTGGTCAGGCGGCGCGGCAGAGTGCGGCGGGGCTGGCCGGGGTAGGGGTGCGGGTCAGGGTCGTGGGTACGGGGCGGGTGGTGTGGGGGGTGGTCGCGGTCTGCGCGCCGCGGTTGCGTGCGAAGACGACCAGGCGCAGCACCACGAACCGTGCGACGCCGGCGAGTGCGGAGGCGGACAGGTAGACGACCTGCTGGAGGACCGCGCCGGGTGCCGCCACCAGCTGCTGCAGGACGAACATCGCCGCGCAGGTCACCGCGTACGCGGCTGCCGCGGACCCGGCCGACTGGGCGTGCTGGCGCCAGGTGGCGCGCCCGCCCGCGCCGAAGGTGAAGCGGGCGTGCAGCTCGGTGGCCAGGACCGTGGAGACCACAGTGATCACGGCGTTGGCCAGGACCCAGGGGATCCAGGAGGCCAGGGCCGCCACGGCGAAGCTGGAGGCGAGCCCCACCCCGCCGCCGCAGAGCACGAACCGGGCGAAGGCGGTGAAGGCGCCGGGTGCCGCCTGCTCCCGGCTCTGTGCTGTCTCCATGATCCGACCCCCGTCGACGACTCCCGCATTCCCCATGGCGCCATCATGGCACACGCATGGCGCCATGGCGAGCCAAATGTGGCGCCACCCTGGTTTCGGGTGGCGCCATAGCGCTGATGTGGCGCGAATATGCAGGCTTGTTTCGCGGTGACGGGAGTGGCCGAAAAGCGTCGGTGTAGATGTCAGGTATGGGCGCTGCAGGGGATTTTCGGCCGCCGTAGGGGTCGAATGTAGGGGTACTGGCGGCAATGGGGCTCTGCTAGACATGAGATCAACGGAACGCGCGTACGGAAGTGGCGAAAACGGTTCGAATTATCGAACAAGTGCGCTGCGTCCGGACCGGAACACGGAGTTTTCATTCCCTTGATCGACAAGCAGAATGCCGATGGCTGGATCCGCCGCTATCACGCCGCGGATCAAAGCCCGATCCGACTGGTCTGTCTGCCGCACGCCGGCGGATCTGCCTCCTTCTACTTCCCCATGTCCCAGGCGCTGGCGCCGGCGGTGGACGTCCTCTCCCTGCAGTACCCCGGACGCCAGGACCGCCGACACGAGCCCGGGATCACCGACATCGGCGCCTACGCCGACGCGCTGACCAGCGCACTCCTGCCGTGGCTGGACCGGCCGACGGCGCTGTTCGGCCACAGCATGGGCGCCGTCCTCGCCTTCGAGGTGACGCGACGGCTGGAGCGCGACCACGACTTCAGCCCCGTCCGCATCTTCGCTTCGGGTCGGCGTTCACCGTCGAGTTTCCGCCACGAAACCGTGCATCTGCGCGACGACGACGGCATCGTGGCCGAAATGCGGGAACTCAGCGGAACCGATGCCGCGATTCTCGGAGACGAGGAGATCCTCCGCATGGTGCTGCCCGCCATTCGGAGCGACTACACCGCGATCGAGAACTACCGGGCCGCACCCCAGGACACGGTGAACACCCCGATCACCGTGCTGACCGGCGAGTCCGATCCGCGCACCAGCCGGGAAGAAGCCGACGCCTGGGAAGGGCACACCCGAGGAGGATTCGACATCCACCGTTTCCCTGGTGGTCATTTCTTTCTCGCCCGCCAACAGGCGCAGATCTTGAAGATCGTTTCTGAGGAGCTTGAAGCGGCCACCCGAAAGGGCTGAGCCGCGCACCGGGAAGGCCGCACGACCAACGGCCGACCCGGCAGGGCGCGAGGAGGCGCAACGCAGTGCAGTGCAGCGCAGGTCCGGACAGTCTGGGGGAAGGGAGCGCAGTGGTGGCAAGGCTGGTCGAGCGCGAGAGACAGTGGGAGACGCTGAACGACCTGCTCGGCAGCGCTGGTCGGGGCCGTGGACGCGTCGCCGTCATCAGCGGCCCCATCGCCGGCGGAAAGACGACCCTGCTCGAACGCTTCACCGAACAGGCCCTGTCCGAGGGGGCGCTGGTCCTGGAGGCCGCCGGCTCCCGCCCGGAGCGCTACCTTCCCTTCGGCATCCTGCGCCGCATCCTCGACAGCGCCGCCCCCCTGGACCCCGCCGTCCACGCCGAGGCCACCGCACTGCTCGACGGCGTCGGCGCCCAGGTGGTGGACGCCGCCGACACCACGGGCGCCGTCGAGGCAGGGATGCGGGTCCTGCCCCACGTCTGCGCCTCGCTCCTGCGGATCGCCCGGGACCGGACGGTCGTCATCGCCGTCGACGACGTCCACCACGCCGACGAACTCTCCCGCGCCTTCCTGCTGTGCCTGGCGCGGCGGGTCCGGCAGGCCGGAGTCCTCATCGTCCTCACCGAGGCCGTGCGGCTGCTGCCCGCCCAACTCGCCTTCCACGCCGAACTGCAGCGCCAGCCCAACTGCACCAGCATCCGGCTGCCCCTGCTCAGCGCGGACGGCACCGGACGGGTCCTGGCCGGCCACTTCTCCACCGCTGCCGCCCAGCGGCTGTCCGCCGACTGCCAGGAGACCACCGGCGGAAACCCGCTGCTGGTCAAGGCCCTGCTGGAGGACGGCCTGGCGGTCCTGGGCGACAGTGAGCCGTTCCAGCCGCTCGTCCCCGCCGAGACCTTCGAACGCGCCGTCCTGGACTGCCTCCACCGCGGCGACCCCGAGGTGCTGGCCGTCGCCCGCGGCATCGCCGTCCTCGGCGACGCCTGCCCGCCCGCCCTGCTCAGCCGCATCACCGACGTCCACGTCAAAACCGCCGAACTGGCCGTCCAGGACCTCAACCGGTGCGGGATCCTGCGCGGCGGCGCCTTCCGCGAGGCCGCGACCCGCGCCGCGGTGCTGGCCGCCGCCCCGCCCGGGGCGCTGTCCGCGCTCCACCGGCGCGCCGCGCGACTGCTGCACCAGGAAGGGGCGGCTGCCCTCGACGTCGCCCGCCACCTCCTCGCCGCCCGCAAGCAGGCGGAGGACTGGGCGATCCCCGTCCTGCAGGAGGCCGCCGAGTACGCCCTCGTCGAGGACGACCCCCAACTCGCCCTGCGGTGCGGAGAGCTGGCCGTCGAATCCTGCCCCGAGGGCCCCCGCCGCACCGCGCTGAAATCCCGCCTGGTGAGCATCGTCTGGCGCAGCAGCCCGGTCGCCGCCGAGGGTCATCTGCGCCAGTTGTCCCGGGAGTTCACCGCCGGCCGGCTCACCGACCGCGATCTCCTGCACGCCGTGGCCTGCCTGGCCTGGATGGGGGAGGCCCGGCAGGCGGGCGAAGCGGTGAACCTCCTGCAGACCGCCGCCCGGGACGCGCAGGATGCCGGGCAGCCCCCCGTCTACGACCCCGGCACCCTCGCCGCCGCACAGAGCTGGCTCTCGCTGGTCAGCCCGACCGTCCAGGACGTGTTCACCACCACCGGGCCCGCGCACCCCGCCCGGCCCGGCACCCCGCGCACACCGAACCCCACCGCGCCCGCCAACGGCACCGCCGCCGCCCTCTACGACATGCCCGACGACGCCCACGGCCCGGCCGTCGAGGCCATGCGCACCGCGCTGCGCGGCGGCCAGGGCGAAGCGGCCGTCGCCGAGGCCACCCGGGTGCTGCAGCGCTACCACCTCAGCGACCGCACCCTCACCCCCCTGGTCCTCGCCCTGCTGGCCCTCGTCTACGCCGGCCGCCTCGACCTCGCCCTCACCTGGACCGACCGGCTGCTCGGCGAGTGCTCCGCCCGCAACGCGCCGACCTGGCAGGCGGCCCTCGGCGTGGTCCGGGCCGAGGTCGCCCTCCGCCAGGGCGACCTGCCGGGCGCCGCCGCCCAGGCCCGCCAGGCGATGTCCCTGATATCCGTGCAGTGCTGGGGTGTGGGCATCGCACTGCCGCTGTCCGTCCTCATCGAGGCCGAAACGCAGATGGGCAACCTCGAAGAGGCGATGGCCCTGCTCGAACAGCCGGTGCCCGAGACCATGCTGGAGACCCAGATCGGGCTGCACTACCTCCGGGCCCGGGGCCGCTGCCACCTCGCCACCGGCCGCTACCACGCCGCCCTGCGCGACTTCCTCACCTGCGGAGAGCTGATGCAGGCCTGGGGCATGGACGCCGCGGAGCTCGCGCCGTGGCGGCTGGACGCCGCCGAGGCGTGGCTGGCCATCGGGAACGTGCCGCGGGCCCGGGAGTACGTCGAGCAGCAGCGGCAGCGCGAGGCGGGCCCGGCAGGCAGCAGGCCGCGCGGACCCCTGCTGTTCGCGCTCGCCCGCACCAGCGGCGACCTCGGGTACCGCCTGAAGCGGCTCACCGAGGCCGTGGAGGCCCTGGAACAGGGCGACGACCGGCTCCAGCTGGCCAAGGCGCTGGGCGAGCTGGGCAGCGGCTACCGCGCCGCCGGGGACTTCAACCGCGCCAGGATGCTCGTACGCAAGGCCTGGCACGTCGCCAAGTCCTGCGGGGCGCAGCCGCTGTGCCAGCAGTTCACACCGGGCCAGGGCGACGGCGAGCCGGCCGCGGCCGGGCGGGAGGCGGAACCGCCCCGGGAGGCCGAGGTGCTGTCCGAGGCCGAGGCACGGGTGGCGCTCCTCGCGGCGCGCGGTCACACCAACCGGGAGATCGCCACCAAGCTGTACGTCACCGTCTCGACGGTCGAGCAGCACCTGACCCGGATCTACCGGAAGCTGAAGGTCAAGCGCCGCCGGGACCTGCCGGCCCGGCTGTGGGACATGAGCCTGCCCGGCATCGCCTGAGGCGCGGCCCGCGCCCCCGTCAGGTGTCAGGCGTCAGGACAGCAGGCCCCGCTCCAGAGCGGTGATCACCGCGGCGGTGCGGTCCGACACCGACAGCTTCTTGAACGAGCGCAGCAGATGCGTCTTCACCGTGGCCTCGCTGATGAACAGCCGGCGCCCGATGTCCGCGTTGGTCAGGCCCTGCCTGACCAGCTGCAGCACTTCGCACTCCCGCTCGGACAGCACCGGCGTCTCCACCACCCTGGCCCGGAACAGCTTCGGCGCCAGCGACGGCGTCAGCACGGTCTCACCGCGCGCCGCCGCCTTCACCGCGTTCACGAGTTCCTCGCGGGAGCTGCCCTTGAGCAGGTAGCCCGCCGCGCCGGCCTCGACCGCGCGCAGGATGTCGGCGTCGTCCTCGTACGTGGTCACGATGACCACCTTGGTCAGCGGCGATTCCCGCAGGATGTGCCCGGTGGCGGCCACCCCGTCCATCGCACCCATCCGCAGGTCGAGCAGGACGATGTCCGGCCTCAGCCGGCCGGCCTGCAGCACCGCTTCCTCACCGGAGCCGGCCTGCCCCACGACCCGGATGCCCTCGTCCAGCTCCAGGATGGCGCACAGGCCTTCCCGGACCACCGGGTGGTCGTCGGCGAGCAGCACCCGGATCGGTTCGCGGTCACTCATCGTCCGACTCCTCGGCCGACTCCTCGGCCACCGGGCCCAGCGGGACCCGCACTTCGACGACCGTGCCCGTGCCCGGGCTGCTGCTGACCTGTGCCATACCGCCGATCTCCGCCACTCGTGCCTGCATCCCGCGCAGCCCGTAACCGTTCTGCCCGCTGTCCTGCCCGTCGTCGGGTCCGCCGTCCTGCCCGTCGTCCGGCTGGAAGCCTGCGCCGTCGTCGCGGACCACGAGCCGTACCGCGTCCGGCGCGTACGCCACCAGCACCTCCACCCTACGGGCGTCCCGCGCGTGCTTGCGTACGTTGGCGAACGCCTCCTGCGCCGACCGCAGCAGCACCACCCCGACCGCCATCGGCAGCTGCTGCTCCTCGCCCCGGGCCGTACACCGCACCGTCAGCCCCGTCTCCTCGCTCAGCAGGTCGGCCTGCCGGCGTACGGCCTGCACCAGCGAGCTCTCGCGGAGCGGCGGCGGGGTGAGCGCGGAGACAAAACCGCGGGCCTCGTCCAGGCTGTCCCGGGCGACCCGCCCGGCCAGCCCGAGCCGGGTGCGCGCCCGCTCGGGGTTGCCCACCACCTCCGACTCGGCTGCCTGCACCAGGCTGATGATGCTGGTCAGGCTCTGTGCCAGGGTGTCGTGGATCTCCCGGGCCAGCCGCTCCCGCTCGGCCGAGATGCCGGCCTGGTGGGACAGCCGGGCCTCGCGCTCGCGGCTGCGCCGCAGTTCGTTGATCAGTTCGCCCCGGTCGGCGCTCTGCTGCACCACCCGGGTGATCCACACGCCGAGCAGCACCGACAGGGCGATGCCGAGCAGGGAGATGGGCAGCACCCCGAGGATATGGGGATCGAACTCCCCGCCCCGCAGCCACACCACCGTCACCGGCCACAGGTTGGCCACCACGACCACCACGATCGCGGGCTGCATCGCCAGGCTCATCATGAGCATGGGGACCACCGCGAACAGCGCGAAGGAACCCGCGAGGTCGAGCAGGCTGGAGGAGCCGAACAGCAGGAACAGCCCGACGGCGAAGACGACGTTCCGCCGGCCCGTCGTCCGGTGGATCATCAGCCGCCGGCCCAGACCCGCGTACCAGGGCACGATCAGCGTCAGCGCGCCGATGGCGAAGGCCCGGTGGGACTGGTCCTCGGCGGAGGTGAACAGCAGAATGACGGTGACGAGGTAGGAGATGGCGAAGTAGCCGTCCCACAGACCGAACCAGCGGCTCCCCGAGTCGGGGCCGTAGTCCGCAACCGTCCGCGGGGCCTCCTCCTGAGTGTGTATGTGCACGGCACCAGTCCTACCACGGGTTTTGCCGGTGTCCGTCGATCGGTTGACACCCGATCCCACCGATCGGTCGCCCCCGGGACCGGGCCGCCCGCCCTAGGTTGGAGACAACGGAGGGAGAACCGCGGACAGCGGATTCCAAGGGAAGCCGGAAGGGGCGGGGCGGGTCACGTGGGTCAGTTCACGACGGCACTCATCACCTGCGGATCGATCCTGGCCGTCATCCTCGCGACCGACTCCGGCAACCGGCGCATCACCGCCGTGAGGATCGCGGCCCCCATACTGGTGGCCGTCCTCGTCATCGGTGCCTGCGTGGACTCCTTTCCGACGGCGGGCAACGACCCGTCGCTGCACCTCGCCGGTATCGGTGTGGGGGCCATCTGCGGACTCGTCGCAGGTTCCCTGCTGTACGCCCACCGGGACCGTACGGGAGAGGTCCGCAGCACCGGCGGACTCGGCCATGCGGCGCTCTGGGTCTTCCTCTGCGGCGGCCAGATCCTCTTCGCCTACGGCTGCGAGCACTGGTTCGGCGCGGACGTGACCCGGTTCACCACCGACTACCAACTCAGCGGAACCGAGGTGCTCGTGAGCTCGCTCGCTGTGATGTCGCTGTCGATGGTGGTGGCGCGTACGGCGGTTCTGCTGTCCCGGCTGCGCGCCGTACGGGCCGGGTCGACCGGCGAAGGTTCAAGATCGTTCGAGAACTAGGGTGAGGCAGTGCTACACAACCATGAACTGAGGCTCCGTCCGCCTCGCAACCGGGTCGAGAGCCGTGCGATCGGCTGGTGGACCCTCCAGGCGTCCCTGTTCGCCCTGCCCCTCCCGCTGGTGTTCGGCGTGCTCTGGCTCACCATCTCGCCGGCGCGTTTCGTCTTCGGCCCCCTCTTCCTCGTCGCGCTCGTCCCCGGACTCCTCTACATGGGCGTCATGCCCATCTGGCGCTACCGGGTGCACCGCTGGGAGATGACCGACGAGGCCGTCTACGCCGCCTCGGGATGGCTCTGGCAGCGGTGGCGGGTCGTCCCCCTGTCCCGCGTCCAGACCGTCGACATGCTCCGCGGCCCGCTCCAGCAGATGTTCAACCTCTCCGGGATCACCGTCACCAGCGCGTCCTCCGCCGGCGCCGTGAAGATCAAGGGACTGGACCACCGGACCGCCACCGAACTCGTGGAGCAGCTGACCCGGTCCACCCAGGCCGTACCGGGAGACGCCACGTGACACCGGACACCGCGGTCCGACACCAGGACCACGCCGACCACGCCGACCACGACGCGTGGGGACGGCTCAACCCCCGCCTGTTCCTCGTCAACCTGAGCGTGGTGGCCACACCGCTGGCCACCTTCGGCGCAACCACCGTCATCACCGGCGGCGAGATCAACCTCCAGCTCCTGATCACCTTCGCCTCGTTCCTCATCACCTGCCTCGTCATCTCCGGCATCAGCACGATGCGCCTCCTCACCACCCGGTACCGCGTCACCGACGACCGGGTGGAGCTCCACAAGGGATGGTTCTTCCGCAGCGAGCGCTCGATCCCCGTCGACCGCATCCGCAGCGTCGACCTGACCGCCAACCCCCTCCACCGGATCTTCGGCCTCACCTCCCTGAAGATCTCCACCGGTGACCAGGCCTCCTCCGACGGCGGCCTGTCCCTGGACGGCCTCAACGCCCGCGACGCCGAAGCGCTGCGCAGGCAGCTGAGCGAACTGCGCCACGCCCGCCAGGGCCTGGAGACCGCCGACCCCGACACCGACGCCACCCTCGCCGAACTCGACTGGGCGTGGCTGCGGTACGCACCGCTGACCCTCTGGGGCGTCGGCGGTGTCTTCATCGCCGTCGGCAGCGTCTACCGCACGCTGCACGAGATGAAGATCGACCCCCTGGAACTCGGCATCGTCAAGGACATCGAGGACCGCTTCGGCTCCGTACCGCTCTGGTACGGCATCCTCGTGACCCTCCTCGTCATCGTCGTGATCGGCGTCGCCGGATCGACCGCCACCTTCATAGAGGGCTGGGGCGGCTACTGCCTCGACCGCCCGGAGACCGGCCTGCTCCGCGTCCGCCGCGGCCTGCTCATCACCCGCTCGGTCAGCATCGAGGAGCAGCGCCTGCGTGGCGCCGAGGTGGCCGAGCCGCTGCTGCTGCGATGGGCCGGAGGAGCCCGCCTGAAGGCCATCGCCAGCGGCCTCGGCGATGAGGACGAGAACAGCAGCCGCAGCCGGCTCACCCCGCCGGTCCCGGTGGCCCTGTCCGTCCGGATCGCCGCCGACGTCCTGGGCGAGACCGCCTCCCCGACGGCCGAAGCGGTGCTGGCACCGCACCCCCGCGCGGCCCTCCGGCGCAGGATCAACCGCGCCGTGGTGTGGACGGCCCTCATTGCCGCGCCCTTCATCGGCTTCGGCCTGTGGCTCACGCCGGTGCTCGTCCACACCGGCTGGATCACCGCCCTGGTCCTGCTGCCCGTCGGCGTGGCCTTCGCCTACGACGCCTACCGCAGCCTCGGCCACGGCATCCACGGCCGCTACCTGGTGACTCGCTCGGGCACCTTCACCCGCCGCACCGCCGCGCTCCAGCGGGACGGGATCATCGGCTGGTCCATCACCCGCTCGGTCTTCCAGCGCCGGGCCGGCCTGCTCACCCTGGGGGCGGCCACGGCCGCGGGCAACGGTGTCTACAAGGTCCGCGACGTGCCGGTCTCGGAGGGCCTCGCCTTCGCCGAGGAAGCGGTACCCGGCCTGCTCGCCCCGTTCATCGAACGGTGCCACACCCCATAGACCATCTGGCGAACCCCCGGGAGGCGGAGGGGCGGTCCTTGTGACCGTCCCTCCGCCTCTTTTCGTCGTCGTCCGGCACCCCCATCCCCTCCCATCCCCTCCCCATCCCCACCCCTGGTTTTGAGGGGCCGGTAGGGGATGTGACCGGACCTGGCCGGAATTTACTGTCAGGGCGGACAGGCGCGCCCGTCGGGCGTCGAGGCCCCTCGGACGTGTCCGAACACCGTGGCCCCCGTCGGCTGGGGCGGGGGAGCCGTACGCATCAACCCGTCAGGAAGCGCCGCGAGACTGAGGAGCATCGCATGTGCGGCATCGCCGGCTGGATCGCCTACGACCGAGACCTGGCCCAGGAGACCACCACCCTGGACCGCATGGTCCAGACACTGACGGGGCGGGGGCCCGACGCCGGAGGCAGGTGGATCGACGGCCCCGCCGCCCTCGGCCACCGCAGGCTCGCCATCATCGACCTGGCGGGCGGCGTCCAGCCGATGCAGACCGCCACCCCCGACGGCCGGGTCGCACTGACCTACAGCGGCGAGGTGTACAACTACCGTGAGCTGCGCGACGAGTTGCGCGGACGCGGCCACCACTTCCGCACCTCCAGCGACACCGAGGTCGTCCTCAACGCCTACCTGGAGTGGGGTGAGGCGATGGCGTCCAGGCTCAACGGCATGTACGCCTTCGCCGTCTGGGACGCCCGTACGCACAAGCTCGTGATGATCCGCGACCGGATGGGCGTCAAGCCGCTCTTCTACCACCCCACCGCCGACGGGGTGCTCTTCGCCTCCGAACCCAAGGCGATCTTCGCCAACCCCCTGGCCAAGCCGGTGGTCAGCGCCCGCGGACTGCGGGAGTTCATCGCCTTCAACCGGCCGCCCGGCGAGACCATCTGGGACGGCGTGGTGGAGGTGGTGCCCGGCACCGTCGTCACCGTCGACCGCAACGGCATCCGCAGCCACACCTACTGGCGGCTGGAGAGCCGCGAGCACACCGACGACCTGGACACCACCGTCGAGCGGGTCCGGGAGATCCTCGACGACACCGTCGGCCGCCAGCTGGTCGCCGACGTTCCCACCTGCGTCCTGCTGTCGGGCGGCCTGGACTCCAGCGCCATCACCGCGCTCGCCGCCGAACGCCGCACCGCCGAGGGCCTGCCGCTGCACACCTTCGCCGTGGACTTCACCGGAGAATCCACCGACTTCGTGCCGAACCACGTGCACGGCAGCCGCGACGCCGACTTCGCCACCGCCATGGCCCGCCACGCCGGCACCGAGCACACCGACATCGTGCTCGACCCGACCTCCCTCGCCGACCCCGAGGTACGCCGCCAGGTCGTCATCGCCCGGGACAGCCCGGCCGGCCTCGGCGACATGGACGTCTCCCTCTACCTGCTCTTCAAGGCCATCCGCGAACGGTCCACCGTCGCCCTCTCCGGCGAGGCCGCCGACGAGGTCTTCGGCGGCTACGGATGGCTGCACAACCCCGTCGTACAGGAACGGGACACCTTCCCCTGGATCACCGCGGGCATGATCGGGGCCACCCCCAACACCCAGCCCGTCGAGATGTACAACCTCGACACGCTGATCGCGCTCAACCCGCTGGAGACCCTCGCCGACAACTACGCGACCGCCCTCGCCGAGATCGGCCGCGTGGCATCCGAGAGCCCGCACGAGCAGCGCATGCGCGTGCTGTCCTACCTGCACCTCACCCGCTTCCTGCGGATGATGCTGGACCGCAAGGACCGCATGAGCATGGCCGTGGGCCTGGAGGTCCGGGTGCCCTTCTGCGACCACCGCCTCGTGGAGTACGTATACAACACGCCATGGTCGATGAAGACGTACGACGGCCGGGAGAAGAGCCTGCTGCGCGGGGCCACGAAGAGCCTCCTGCCGCAGTCCGTAATCGAGCGGGTCAAGAGCCCCTACCCCGTCGTCCAGGACTGGCGATACGCCGAAGCGCTCCAGCAGAACGCCAAGGAACTGCTGGGCGAGGACGGCCCCGTCTTCCAGATCGTCAGCCGGGACTGGCTGGCCGAATCCGTGAGCGCGGCCCCCGAGAACCTGGCCCCGGCCACCCGCAACGGCCTGGAGCGGGCCCTGGACACCGCGATCTGGCTGGACGTCTACCGTCCCGAGATCCGCATGTAGCACCGGCAGCAGCACCAGCACCAGCACCAGCACCAGCAGCAGCAGCAGCCGACGCGACCGCGGGCCGGCGGGGGTCCCCTCCCCCCGCCGGCCCGCTCGTCTTTTGGAATTCCTTGCAATTGCCCATGCTCCGAGGGCATCATGATTCGGTCGCGCCCGTGGATTCACAGCGCATTCCCATCGCACTCCCGCCGCATTCTGATCGGCCATCACATAGGGGTCCGTAGGGGGATTGTTAGGGGTTTCTTCGGCGACTCTCCCGTGTCTAGGGTCATCCCTGGTCTCAGGTTTCTCTGCACGGAGTGATGGAGCGCGCGATGTTGAACGAGTCCCAGGATTTCGCAGTCGAAATCGACGGCGCCTCCCAGGCCGGCGGAACCCCGGACGTTCATCACGGCGACAGCCCCGACGGGTGGCGCGAGCAGCTCGCCGGCCTGACCGAGAGCGAACAGCACACCGCACTGCTCGACTGGGTCTCCGTACTGGTCACCGCCGCCCTGCGCGACGCCGCACCCGACACCCTCGACCCACACCGCTCCTTCCTCGACCTGGGCTTCGACTCGCTCGCCGCCGTCGACCTGCATGCCCGGCTGGTGGCCGGCACCGGCCTGCGCCTGCCCATCACCCTGGCCTTCGACCACCCCACCCCGGCCCGCCTCGCCCACCGGATCCACGCCCTCCTCCTGGGCTTGACCGCCCCTGCCGAGGCGCCCGTCACCGCGGCGACCGCAGGCAGCGACGAACCGATCGCCATCGTCGGCATCGGCTGCCGATTCCCCGGCGACGCGCATTCCCCCGAAGCGCTCTGGGATCTTGTTGCCACCGGCACCGACGCCATTTCCGAATTCCCGACCGGACGCGGCTGGAATCTCGACTCGCTCTACGACCCGGACCCCGACCGGGCCGGCACCACGTACGCCCGCGAAGGCGGATTCCTGCACGACGCCGACGAATTCGACGCCGGATTCTTCGGAATATCCCCGCGCGAGGCGCTGGCCATGGACCCCCAGCAGCGTCTGCTCCTGGAGACGTCCTGGGAGGCGTTCGACCGGGCCGGCGTCGACCCCACCGGACTCCGCGGCGGCCAGGTCGGCGTGTTCGTCGGCGCCGAGACCCAGGAATACGGCCCCCGGCTCGAGGACGCCGCCGACGGATTCGAGGGCTACCTCGTCACCGGCAACGCCGCCAGCGTTGCCTCCGGCCGGATCGCCTACACCTTCGGCTTCGAAGGCCCCACCGTCACCGTCGACACCGCCTGTTCCTCTTCGCTCGCGGCCCTGCACCTCGCCGTCCAGGCCCTGCGCAGCGGCGAGTGCTCCCTGGCACTCGCCGGCGGCGTCGCCATCATGGCGAGCCCCGGCTCGTTCGTCTCCTTCAGCCGCCAGCGCGGCCTCGCCCCCGACGGCCGCTGCAAGCCCTTCGCCGCCGCAGCCGACGGCACGGCCTGGGGCGAAGGCGCCGGCATGCTGCTGGTGGAACGCCTCTCCGACGCGCGGCGCAACGGGCACCGGATCCTGGCCGTGGTCCGCGGCACCGCCATCAACCAGGACGGCGCCAGCAACGGCCTGACCGCGCCCAGCGGCCCCGCCCAGCAGCGCGTCATCCGGCAGGCACTGGCCAACGCGGGCCTGACCGCCGCCGAGGTGGATGCGGTGGAGGCGCACGGTACGGGTACGACGCTCGGGGACCCGATCGAGGCGCAGGCGCTGCTGGCCACGTACGGGCAGGACCGCCCCGCGGACCGGCCGCTGTGGCTGGGCTCCCTGAAGTCGAACATCGGGCACACCCAGGCCGCCGCCGGCGTCGCCGGCGTCATCAAGATGGTCATGGCGATGCGCCACGGCGTACTGCCCCGCACCCTGCACGTCGACGCACCGACCCCGCACGTCGACTGGGAGGCCGGAGCCGTCTCGCTCCTCACCGACGCCGTCGACTGGCCGACGTCGGACACCCCGCGCCGGGCCGGCGTCTCCTCCTTCGGCATGAGCGGCACCAACGCCCACGCCATCATCGAGGAACCGCCGGCCGAGGAACTGCCGGTCGAGGCGGTCGAAGGCAGCAGCCCGGACGCCGAGGCGGAGCAGGCGACCGGGCCGCTGCCCTGGGCCCTGTCCGCCAAGACCCCCGAGGCGCTGCGAGCCGCCGCCCGCCGCCTGAGCGACTGGCTCGACGCCCACCCCGACGCCACCCCCCTCGACATCGGCCACTCCCTCGCGGCCACCCGAGGCCGCTTCGAACAGCGGGCCGTCGTCCTCGGCGACGACCGCACCGCCCTCCAGCGCAGCCTGGACGCCCTCGCCGAAGGCACCGAAACCCCCACGGTCGTCCGCGCCGCCTCTGCCGGGGGGCGCCTCGCCTTCCTCTTCACCGGCCAGGGCAGCCAGCGGCTCGGCATGGGCCGCGAACTGTACGAGACCTACCCGGTGTTCGCCGACGCCCTCGACGACGCCTGCTGGTACCTCGACGAGCAGCTCGAACTCCCTCTGTTCGACGTGCTGTTCGCCGATGAAGGCAGCCCGGAGGCGGCCCTCCTGGACCAGACCGCCTACACCCAGCCCGCGCTGTTCGCGGTGGAGGTGGCGCTGTTCCGGCTCGTCGAGTCGTGGGGCCTGCGCCCGGCGTTCGTGGCGGGCCACTCGGTGGGCGAGATCGCCGCTGCGCATGTGGCGGGTGTGTTCTCACTCGAGGACGCGTGCTCGCTGGTGGCGGCTCGTGGTCGTCTGATGCAGGCGCTGCCGGCCGGTGGTGTGATGATCGCCGTGGAGGCCTCGGAGGACGAGGTCCTGCCGCTGCTGACCGACCGGGTGAGCATCGCCGCGATCAATGGCCCGGCGTCGGTGGTCGTTGCTGGTGACGAGGACGCGGCGGTCGCGATTGCCGAGGTCTTCGAGGCGCAGGGCCGGAAGACCAAGCGGCTGACGGTCAGCCACGCGTTCCACTCGCCGCACATGGACGGCATGCTGGACGAGTTCCGCCGGGTGGCGCAGGTCCTGGACTACGGCACGCCCACCCTCCCCGTCGTCTCCCTCCTCACCGGGACCACGGCCACCGCCGCCGAACTGGCCAACCCCGAGCACTGGGTCCGGCACGTGCGCGAGGCCGTCCGGTTCCTCGACGGCGTACGCACCCTCCGGGCACGCGGCGCCGACTCCTTCCTGGAGCTCGGCCCCGACCCCGTCCTCACGGCGATGGCCCAGGACTGCCTGGCCACCACCGACCCGCAGGACACCGCGGCCCCGACCTTCGCCGCCACCCTGCGCTCCGGCCGCCCCGAAGCGACCACCCTGCTCGACGCCGTCGCCCGTATGTTCGTCCGGGGCGCGGAGGTGGATTGGGCCGCCCTCTTCGCCGGTACGGGTGCCGGGCTGGTCGAGCTGCCGACGTACGCCTTCCAGCGCCAGCGCTACTGGATGAACGCCCGCACCCCCGCCGCCGAGGCTGCCGTGGCGGCGGGTGTGCACCGGACCGATCCGGTCGACAGTGTGTTCTGGGACGCGGTAGAGCACCAGGACGTGGCCGCGCTTGCTGCCGCGCTCGAACTGGACGCCGACGGCGAACAGCCGCTGAGCGAGGTCGTCCCGGCTCTGTCGGCGTGGCGCCGCCGTGTGCGGACCCAGTCGGAGGTGGACGGCTGGCGATACCGGGTGTCGTGGAAGCCGTTGACGGACGTTGTGTCTGGTGTGCGGTTGTCGGGGTCGTGGCTGGTGGTCGTGCCTGCCGAGGGCGTGGACGACACGGCTGTGGTGGACGCGCTGGCTGGGCGTGGGGCTGGGGTCCGTCGGGTCGTCGTCGAGCCCGGTGTTGATCGTGCGGCTCTGACCGGTCTGCTGTCGGATGTTGATGCCGTTGCCGGTGTGGTTTCTCTCCTTGCCGTGGACGAGACCGCGGGTGTTGTCCCGACCGTGACTCTGGTGCAGGCGCTGGGTGATGCCGGGGTGGAGGCGCCGCTGTGGTGCCTGACCCGTGGCGCGGTGAGTGTGGGGCGCTCGGACCGGTTGGTTTCGGCGGTTCAGGCTCAGGTGTGGGGTCTGGGCCGGGTGGCGGCTTTGGAGGTTCCGCAGCGCTGGGGCGGTCTGGTTGACCTGCCTGAGGTGTGGGACGAGCGAGCCATGGCCCGCTTGGTCGGTGTCCTGGCCGGATCCGGCGAGGACCAGGTAGCCGTCCGGTCCTCTGGCGTGTTCGGGCGTCGGCTGGCACGCGCCGCTTCTGGTGGTACGGCCTCCTGGACGCCGTCGGGGACGGTTCTGGTCACTGGTGGTACGGGTGCGCTGGGTGGTCGGGTTGCTCGTTGGCTGGCTGGTGCGGGTGCGGAGCGTCTGGTCCTGACCAGCCGCCGGGGTGCCGATGCTCCGGGTGCTGCTGAGCTGGTAGCCGAGCTGGCCGGGCTGGGTGTCGAGGTGTCGGTCGTGGCGTGTGACGCCGCCGACCGTGACGCTCTGCGGACGCTGCTCGCGGCTGAGGCCGAGACGCTGACGGCGATCGTCCACACCGCTGGTGTGCTGGATGACGGTGTTCTGGACGCGCTGACGCCCGAGCGGTTCGAGGGCGTGCTGCGGGCCAAGGCGACCTCGGCGGCCAACCTGCACGAGCTGACGGTCGAGCTGGGTATCGAGCTCTCCGCCTTCGTGCTGTTCTCCTCGATGAGCGGCACGATCGGTGCGGCCGGTCAGGGCAACTACGCTGCGGCCAACGCCTACCTGGACGCCCTCGCCGAGCAGAGGCGCGCCGCCGGCCTGGCAGCGACCTCGATCGCCTGGGGTCCGTGGGCCGAGGGCGGTATGGCCGCCGATGAGGCGATGGACGCGCGAATGCGGCGCGAGGGCGTGCCGCCGATGGCCCCCGACGCCGCGATCGCCGCGCTGGCGCAGGCCGTCGGTGCCGGCGAAGCCGCCCTGACCGTCGCGGACATCACCTGGGACCGCTTCACGTCCGTCGTGGCAGCCGTACGTCCCAACCCGTCGGTCGCCGATTTCGTCACCGACGGGTCGGGCGCCGACGCTGCGGTGACGGGTCACGGGACCGTGGTGACGGGCGCTGACGTCGCGGGCGCCGCGTTCGCGAAGCTGGCCGGGTTGCCCCGGGCCGAGCAGGAGCGGGAGCTGCTCAGCCTGGTCCGTACGCACGTCGCTGCCGTTCTCGGCCACGACGGCTCGGACGCCGTCGGCGCCGAACGCGCCTTCAAGGAGCTCGGCTTCGACTCCCTGACCGCCGTTGACCTGCGCAACCGCCTGGGCGCGGCCACCGCACTTCGGCTCCCCACCACGCTCGTGTACGACTACCCGACCTCGTCGGCGCTCGCGGAGTACCTGCGGGGCGAACTGGTGGGCAGCGCGCCGATGGCGGACGCCCCCCTGCCCGTCGCCGCGGCCGTCGACGGCGATCCGATCGCGATCGTGGCGATGAGCTGCCGCTTCCCCGGCGGGGTACGGACGCCCGAAGCCCTCTGGCGACTTCTTGCGCAGGGCACGGATGCCGTTGCCGAGTTCCCGGCGGACCGCGGCTGGGACCTGGACCGCCTCTACGATGCGGACCCGGACCAGCCCGGAACGTCGTACACGCGCGAGGGCGGATTCCTCTACGACGTCGCGGAGTTCGACGCCGACTTCTTCGGGATCTCGCCGCGTGAGGCGCTGGCGATGGACCCGCAGCAGCGGCTGCTGCTGGAGACCTCGTGGGAGGCGTTCGAGCGGGCCGGCATCGACCCCGCTGTGCTGAAGGGCAGCCGGGCCGGTGTCTTCGTCGGCACCAATGGGCAGGACTACCTCTCCCTGGTCGCGGGCGAAGCAGACGGCCTGGAAGGCCATGTCGGTACGGGCAACGCGGCGAGCGTCGTCTCCGGCCGACTGTCGTACGTGTTCGGACTCGAAGGCCCGGCGATCACGGTCGACACGGCCTGCTCGTCCTCGCTCGTCGCCCTGCACCTGGCTGTTCAGGCGTTGCGGCAGGGCGAGTGCTCCATGGCGCTCGTCGGTGGTGTGACCGTGATGTCCACCCCTGATGCCTTTGTCGACTTCAGTCGTCAGCGTGGGCTGGCGGAGGACGGCCGGATCAAGGCCTTCGCGGCTGCGGCGGACGGTACCGGGTGGGGCGAGGGTGTGGGCATGCTGCTCGTGGAGCGGCTGTCTGATGCGCGTAGGAACGGTCATCCGGTGTTGGCCGTGGTCCGGGGTTCGGCGATCAATCAGGACGGTGCGAGCAATGGTTTGACGGCGCCGAACGGTCCGTCGCAGCAGCGGGTGATCCGGGCTGCGCTTGCGAGCGCGGGTCTGTCGGCTGCGGACGTGGATGCGGTGGAGGCGCACGGTACGGGTACCCGGCTGGGTGACCCGATCGAGGCGCAGGCGCTGCTGGCGACGTACGGGCAGGAGCGGGCGGCCGGGCAGCCGCTGCTGCTGGGCTCGGTGAAGTCGAACATCGGGCACACGCAGGCTGCGGCCGGTGTGGCCGGTGTGATCAAGATGGTGCTGGCCATGCAGCACGGGGTGCTGCCCCAGACGCTGCATGTTGATGAGCCGACTCCGCACGTGGACTGGTCGGCGGGGGACATCGCCCTGCTGACCGAGTCGCGTGAGTGGCCCGAGACCGGCCGTCCGCGCCGCGCCGGCGTGTCGTCGTTCGGCCTGAGCGGTACGAACGCGCACACCATCATCGAAGAGGCCCCCAGCGCGGACGAGGCGACGGCACCCAGTCACCCCACCGGTGCCGACATCCCGGCCCTGCCGTTCGTCGTCACCGCCAAGAACCCCGCCGGGCTGCGCGCCCAGGCGGAGCAGCTTGTGGCGTGGCTGACGGAGAACCCGGAAGCCGCCACCGCCGACATCGCCCACTCGCTCGCCACTGAGCGGTCCTCCCTCGATGCTCGGGCGGTCCTGGTCGCGGATGCCGCGAACAGTGAGGGGCTGAGGGCCGGCCTGCGCGGCCTTGCCGCCGGTGAGCAGGTGCCGGGTGTGGTGCAGGGTGCGGTGTCGGGTGGTGGGCTGGCGTTCCTGTTCACGGGGCAGGGGAGTCAGCGGCTGGGGATGGGGCGTGAGCTGTATGACGCGTTCCCGGTGTTCGCGGATGTGTTGGACGGAGTGTGCGCGCGGTTCGACTCCCAGCTCGATGTGCCCTTGAAGGACGTGCTGTTCGGGGCGAATGCGGAGCTGTTGGACCGGACGGAGTTCACGCAGCCGGCGTTGTTTGCGGTGGAGGTGGCGCTGTTCCGGCTGCTGGAGTCGTGGGGTGTGCGGCCGGACTTCCTGTCCGGGCATTCGATTGGTGAGATTGCTGCGGCGCATGTGGCGGGTGTGTTCTCGCTGGAGGACGCGTGTGTGCTGGTGGCGGCTCGTGGTCGTCTGATGCAGGCGCTGCCGGCCGGTGGTGTGATGATCGCCGTGCAGGCCTCGGAGGACGAGGTCCTGCCGCTGCTGACCGACCGGGTGAGCATCGCGGCCGTCAATGGCCCGACGTCGGTGGTCATCGCCGGTGACGAAGAGGCGGCGGTCGCCGTCGCGGAGGCCTTCCCGGGGCGGAAGAGCAAGCGGCTGACGGTGAGCCACGCCTTCCACTCGCCGCACATGGACGGCATGCTGGACGACTTCCGCCAGGTGGCGGAGGGGATTGCGTACGCGGCTCCGCGTATTCCGGTCGTGTCGAACCTGACCGGTGCGCTGGTCTCGGACGAGATGGGTTCGGCGGAGTTCTGGGTCCGGCATGTGCGGGAGGCGGTGCGCTTCCTGGACGGTGTGCGGGCTCTGGAGGCCGCCGGGGTCACAACGTTCGTGGAGGTCGGTCCCGACGGTGTGCTGTCCGCGCTGGCACAGGACTGCCTGGCCAGAGATGCGGACGCTGCTTTCGTGCCAGCTCTGCGTGCGGGGCGGGCCGAGGCAGAGTCGGTGGTTTCTTCGCTGGCTCTGGCGCATGTGCGGGGTGTGGAGGTGGATTGGGCCGCCTTCTTCGCCGGTATGGGTGTCGGGCGGGTGGAGCTGCCGACGTATGCCTTCCAGCGGCAGCGCTACTGGCCGGAGACGGTCCTGTCGGGCGCCCGCGGCGTTCCTGCACAGGCGATCGATGCGGTGGACACCCGGTTCTGGGAAGCGGTGGAGCGCGGCGATCTCGCGTCTTTGGCGTCCGAACTGGAGGTGGACGACGACGCGCGCTTCAGCGAGCTTGTTCCTGCTCTGTCGGCTTGGCGTCGCCAGCACCAAGAGCAGGCGGAGGTCGATGGCTGGCGATACCGGGTGTCGTGGAAGCCGTTGACGGACGTTGCGTCTGGTGCGCGGTTGTCGGGGCTGTGGCTGGTGGTTTCTGCGGAGGGCGTGGACGACACGACCTTGGTGGATGTGCTGGCTGGGCGTGGGGCTGAGGTCCGTCGGGTGGTGGTCGAGCCCGGTTCGGATCGTGCGGCTCTGGCCGGTCTGTTGTCGGATGCCGATTCCGTTGCCGGTGTGGTGTCTCTGCTTGCGCTGGATGAGGCTGCTGGGGTTGTCTCGACGGCTGGTCTGGTGCAGGCGTTGGGTGATGCCGGGGTGGAGGCGCCGTTGTGGTGCCTGACTCGCGGTGCGGTGAGTGTGGGTCGCTCGGACCGGTTGGTGTCTGCGGTTCAGGCTCAGGTGTGGGGTCTGGGCCGGGTTGCTGCCTTGGAGCTGCCTGAGCGCTGGGGCGGTCTGGTCGACCTGCCCGAGGTGTGGGACGAGCGGGCCATGACCCGCCTGGTCGGCGTACTGGCCGGCGGTGGTGAGGATCAGGTCGCGGTCCGGTCCTCCGGGGTGTTCGGGCGTCGACTGGTCCGGGCTGCTGCTGGTGGGGGTACGGGGTCCTGGGAGCCGTCCGGGACGGTCCTGGTCACCGGTGGCACAGGTGCGCTGGGCGGCCAGGTGGCTCGTTGGCTGGCCGGTGCGGGTGCGGAGCGTCTGGTGCTGACCAGCCGCCGTGGTGCCGACGCTCCCGGGGCTGCTGAGCTGGTGGGGGAGCTGTCCGGGCTGGGTGTGGAGGTGTCGGTCGTCGCGTGCGATGCCGCCGACCGGGATTCTCTCCGTGCGCTGCTCGCTGCCGAGGTCGGCACGCTGACCGCGGTGGTCCACACCGCTGGTGTGCTGGATGACGGCGTGCTGGATGCGTTGACGCCTGAGCGGTTCGAGACCGTATTGCGCGCCAAGGCCGTTTCCGCGCTCAACCTGCATGAACTCACGGTCGAGCTGGGTATCGAGCTCTCCGCCTTCGTGCTGTTCTCCTCGATGAGCGGCACGATCGGTGCGGCCGGTCAGGGCAACTACGCTGCGGCCAACGCCTACCTGGACGCCTTGGCCGAGCAGCGCCGCGCAGCCGGCCTGGCCGCGACCTCGATCGCGTGGGGTCCGTGGGCCGAGGGCGGCATGGCCGCCGACGACGCGCTCGAGGCCCGGATGCGCCGGGACGGAGTGCCCCCGATGAACGCGCGGTCGGCGATCCGTGCTCTTCGGCAGGCCGTTGGCGCAGAGGTCGCCTCCCTCACGGTTGCTGACGTCGAATGGGAGCGCTACGTCGCCGGCCACACGGCCGTACGCCGCAGTGAACTCTTCGGTGAGCTCAGCGAGGTAGCAGGCGCCAATCGCGCTACGACCGACGCCCGCGCCCGGGCGACCGCGCACGCGGACGGGCCGGTCACCCTCTCCGAGCGGCTCGCTGCGCTCGCGCCCGCCGAGCAGGTGCGGGAGTTGCTCGGCCTGGTCCGTACGCACGTCGCCGCCGTTCTCGGCCACGACGGCTCGGACGCCATCGGCGCCGAACGCGCCTTCAAGGAGCTCGGGTTCGACTCGCTTACCGCCGTCGAATTGCGCAACCGCCTGAGTGCGGCGACCGAGCTCCGGTTGCCTGCCACGCTCATCTACGACTACCCCACGTCCGCCGCGCTGGCCGACCACCTCCGCGACGAGCTCGTCGGCACCGTTCCCGTCTCCGGCGCCCTGCTGCCCGTCGCCGCGGCCGTCGACGGCGATCCGATCGCGATCGTGGCGATGAGCTGCCGCTTCCCCGGCGGTATCGCATCCCCCGAGGCTCTGTGGCAGCTGCTCGTGCAAGGTACTGACGCGGTCGCCGGGTTCCCGGCGGACCGCGGCTGGGACCTGGACCGCCTCTACAGCCCCGACCCGGACCAGCCGGGGACCTCCTACACCCGCGAGGGCGGATTCGTCACCGGAGCGGCGGAGTTCGACGCCGACTTCTTCGGGATCTCGCCGCGCGAGGCCCTGGCCATGGACCCGCAGCAGCGGCTGCTGCTGGAGACCTCGTGGGAGGCGTTCGAGCGGGCCGGCATCGACCCGTCGTCGCTGCGCGGCAGCCGGGCCGGCGTCTTCGTCGGCACCAACGGCCAGGACTACCTCTCCGTCATCACCCGCGAACAGGACGGCCTGGAAGGCCACGTCGGTACGGGCAACGCCGGTAGCGTCATGTCCGGCCGCGTCTCGTACGTGTTCGGTCTCGAAGGCCCGGCCGTCACAGTCGATACGGCCTGCTCGTCGTCGCTGGTCGCCCTGCACTGGGCGATCCAGGCGCTCCGCAACGGCGAGTGCTCGCTCGCCCTGGCCGGCGGCGTGACTGTGATGTCGACGCCCGAGAACTTCGTCGACTTCAGTCGTCAGCGTGGGCTGGCGGTGGACGGCCGGATCAAGGCGTTCGCGGCTGCGGCGGACGGTACCGGGTGGGGCGAGGGTGTGGGCATGCTGCTCGTGGAGCGGCTGTCGGACGCGCGCCGTAACGGTCATCCGGTGCTGGCCGTGGTCCGTGGCTCGGCGATCAACCAGGACGGTGCGAGCAATGGTTTGACGGCGCCCAATGGTCCGTCGCAGCAGCGCGTCATTCGGGCTGCGCTGGCGAGCGCGGGTCTGTCGGCTGCGGACGTGGATGCGGTGGAGGCGCATGGTACGGGTACGCGGCTCGGGGACCCGATCGAGGCGCAGGCGCTGCTGGCGACGTACGGGCAGGAGCGGCCGGTTGAGCGTCCGCTGCTGTTGGGCTCGGTGAAGTCGAACATCGGGCACACGCAGGCGGCGGCCGGTGTCGCCGGTGTGATGAAGATGGTGCTGGCGATGCAGCACGGGGTGCTGCCGCAGACCCTGCATGTGGACGAGCCGACCCCGCACGTCGACTGGTCGGCGGGGGACATCGCCCTGCTCACCGAGTCGCGTGAGTGGCCCGAGACCGGCCGCCCGCGCCGCGCCGGCGTGTCCTCCTTCGGCATCAGCGGCACGAACGCGCACACGATCATCGAGCAGGCACCGGATGCCGAGCCGTTGGCGAGCCCCGACGCGCGGCCTGCCGTACGACCGTCGGCCCGTGTCCTTCCGTACCTCCTCTCCGGCAGGACCAAGGAAGCCCTCCGGGCGCAGGCGGCAGCTCTGGCCGCGCACCTGGACGCCGCCGAGGGCGGCGACATGGATGCCGTCGACGTGGCCTACTCCCTCGCCACGAGCCGCGCGCACCTCGACCGCCGAGCTGCCGCCGTTGCGGTCAGCGGAGACGCCCAGGAGCTGCGGGAAGCCCTGGGACGAATCGCCACCGGCGAATCAGTGCCCCGGATCGCCACGGGAACGGTCGGCGACGGCCTTACCGCCTTCCTGTTCACCGGGCAGGGGAGCCAGCGCCTGGGGATGGGGCGTGAGCTGTACGACGCCTTCCCGATGTTTGCGGACGCGCTGGATGCGGTCTGCGCGCGCCTGGATGCGGTGCTCGACAGGCCGCTGAAGGATGTGCTGTTCGGGGCGGATGCGGAGCTGTTGGACCGGACGGAGTTCACGCAGCCGGCGTTGTTTGCGGTTGAGGTGGCGCTGTTCCGGCTGGTGGAGTCGTGGGGTGTGCGGCCGGACTTCCTGTCCGGGCATTCGATTGGCGAGATTGCTGCGGCGCATGTGGCAGGTGTGTTCTCTCTGGAGGATGCGTGTGTGCTGGTGGCGGCTCGTGGTCGTCTGATGCAGGCGGCGCCGGCCGGTGGCGTGATGATCGCCGTACAGGCGTCGGAGGATGAGGTCCTGCCGCTGCTGACCGACCGGGTGAGCATTGCGGCAGTCAACGGTCCGCAGTCGGTTGTGGTGGCCGGTGACGAGGACGCGGCGGTCGCGGTTGTAGAGGTCTTCGAGGCGCAGGGCCGGAAGACCAAGCGGCTGACGGTCAGCCACGCGTTCCACTCCCCGCACATGGACGGGATGCTGGACGACTTCCGCCAGGTGGTGGAGGGGCTCACGTACGCGGCTCCGCGTATTCCGGTCGTGTCGAACCTGACCGGCGCGCTGGTCGCCGAGGAGATGGGCTCGGCGGACTTCTGGGTGCGGCATGTCCGGGAGGCGGTCCGCTTCCTCGACGGTGTGCGCGTACTGGAAGCCGCGGGTGTGACGCGGTTCATCGAGCTCGGCCCGGACGGCGTGCTGTCCGCCCTCGCGCAGGACTCCCTGACCGACACCACCCACGCCTTCTTCACCCCTGTCCTCCGCGCCGGCCGCGCCGAGGACGAGACGCTTGTCACCGCTCTGGCGCAGTCCCATGTCCAGGGAGTCGGCGTCGACTGGTCGGCGTTCTTCGCCGGTACGGGGGCCCAGCGTGTCGATCTGCCGACGTATGCCTTCCAGCGGGAGCGGTACTGGCCCAGTGCGGTGGCCTTTGCTTCTGGGGATCCGGAGGCGATCGGGTTGGGTGATGCCGGGCATCCGTTGCTGGGCGCGGCGGTGTCGCTCGCCGATTCGGAGGGAGTGCTGCTCGCCGGCCGGCTGTCGCTCGATACCCATCCATGGTTGGTGGATCACACGATTCACGGTGGTGTTCTGCTGCCGGGTACGGCTTTTGTTGATCTGGCGGTTCGTGCCGGTGATCAGGTCGGGTGTGATGTGGTGGAGGAGCTGACGCTGGAGGCGCCGCTCGTTCTGCCTGAGCGGGGCGGCGTGCAGCTTCAGCTCGTCGTGGAGGCGCCTGCCGCCTCTGGTGGGCGGCCGTTCAGTGTGTATTCCCGTCGCCAGGATGCGGTGGCGGAGGAGCCGTGGACGCGTCATGGGTCCGGTGTTTTGTCGGCCGGTGCGCGGCCGGAGGCGGCGCAGGAGTTCGGTGAGCTGGCTGCCTGGCCGCCGCCCGGTGCCGTACCGGTGGATGTCGATGGGCTGTACGCGGAGCTGGCCGAGGGCGGTGTCGCTTATGGGCCGCTGTTCCAGGGGTTGAAGGCGGCCTGGCGGCGTGGTGGTGAGCTGTTCACCGAGGTGGTGCTGCCGGAGTACGGGCGTCGGGATGCGGAGCGGTTCGGGTTGCACCCGGCACTGCTCGACGCTGGCCTGCACGCCATCGGCCACGGCGACACCGTCGACCAGGCCACCTCCGGTGCTCTCCTGCCCTTCTCCTGGGCGGGTGTCTCCCTCTACGCGGTGGGTGCGTCTGCGCTGCGGATGCGCCTGACCCCGCTCTCCTCGGACGATCCGCACACTCTGGCGCTGCTGGTGGCGGACGAGTCCGGGCGTCCGGTGGCGGCTGTGGAGGCGCTCACGCTCCGCCCGGCTTCGGCCGACCAGGTCAACGCTGCCGGAGGCGGCGGACATGTGGAGTCCCTCTTCCGCGTGGAATGGGTGCCTGCGGCAGCTCCCGTGGCGGCTGGTGCGTCCGACCTGCGATGGGCGGTGCTGGGCCGGGACGAGATCGGACTGCACACCACCGGTGCGCAGGTCATCGAGTACCCGGACGCCGCCGCGCTGGGTGCGGCCCTGGCGGTGGGCGAGCCGGTCCCGGACGCGGTGTTCGTGCCGCCGTCCGCCGCTGCGGATTCCGGTGACCTCGCGGATTCCGTTCACGCGGCTGTGTACGGCGCGCTGGCGTCCGTGCAGGAGTGGCTGGCGGACGAGCGGTTCGCGGGTACCCGTCTGGTGTGGGTGACCTCGGGTGCGGTGGCCGTCGAGCCGGGTGTGGGTGTGGGGGATCTGCCGGGCGGTGCGGTGCGTGGTCTGCTGCGTTCGGCGCAGTCGGAGAACCCCGGCCAGCTGGTGATGCTGGATCTGGATGGGGAGGGAGCGTCGCTGGCGGCGGTTCCGGCCGCGCTGGCGGCCGGTGAGCCGGAACTGGCGATCCGTGCGGGTGTGGTCAGTGCGCCGCGTCTGGTGCGTGTTCCGTCGTCCGACAGCGTGACCGAGCTGCCCGCCGCCTTCGCCGATTCGTCGAACGGGACCGTGCTGATCACGGGTGCCACGGGCAGTCTGGGCCGGCTGTTCGCCCGTCACCTGGTGACGGCGTACGGTGTCGAGCGGCTGCTGCTGACCAGCCGTAGGGGTCCTGCCGCCGAGGGTGCTGACGAACTGGTTGCGGAGCTGGCCGGGTTGGGTGCCCGTGCGGATCTGGTCGCCTGTGACATCGCGGACCGTGATGCGCTGGCTGCGCTGCTGGCGACCGTACCCGCCGAGCACCCGCTGACCGCCGTCATCCACACCGCCGGCGTCCTCGATGACGGTGTCCTCTCCTCGCTGACCTCGGAGCGGGTGGCTGCCGTGCTGCGCCCGAAGGTGGACGCGGCGTGGAACCTGCACGAGCTCACCCGGGAGCTGGACCTTTCTGCCTTCGTACTGTTCTCCGGGGCAGCTGCCGCGTTCGGTGCGGCGGGGCAGGCGAACTACGCCGCTGCGAACGCCTTCCTGGAGGCCCTGGCCGAGCACCGGCGGGCCGAAGGCCTTGCCGCCACCTCCCTCGCCTGGGGCCTGTGGGCCACGCATGCGGGCAACGGCGGTATGGCGGGGCAGCTCGACGAGGTCGACCTGCGTCGCATCGCCCGGGACGGCGTCGGCGCGCTCGCGGGTGACGAGGGGCTTGCGCTCTTCGACACGGCCATGACGGTGAACTCGGCCGTGCTCCTGCCGATACGCCTCGACCTCGCCGTTCTGCGTGCCCAGGCGGCTTCGGCGGGTTCGACGCCGGCGTTGCTGCGTGCCCTCGTACGGGTGCCCGCGCGCCGGACCGTGGAGCGGCGCGGCAGCCGGACGGACACCGGTTCGCCTCTGGTCGCCCGTTTGCTGGGTCTGCCGGCCACTGAGCATGAGGGTGTGCTGCTGGACCTGGTGTCCGGCCACGTGGCGGCTGTACTCGGCCACACCGGTGCCCAGGCTGTCGACGCCGAACGGGCCTTCCGTGACCTCGGCTTCGACTCCCTCACCGCCGTGGAACTGCGCAACGTACTCAAGGCGGACACCGGCCTCCGGCTCTCCCCGACCCTGGTCTTCGACTACCCGACGCCGGTGGCTCTCGCCCGGCACCTGCTGACCGAGCTCGCGGTGACTGCCGACCCCGGTGGCCAGGCGGGTGCGCTGGGCACACCCGTACGGGCCGCCGTGGGCGTCACCGACGACCCGATCGTGATCGTCGGCATGGGCTGCCGGTTCCCCGGCGGTGTCCGGTCGCCGGAGGAGCTGTGGCAGCTCGTCGCCACGGGTGGGGACGGCATCACCACCTTCCCGACCGACCGCGGCTGGAACGTCGAGGCCCTCTACCACCCGGATCCGGATCACGCAGGTACGTCGTATACCCGGGAGGGCGGGTTCCTCCACGACGCGGCCGAGTTCGATCCGGCGTTCTTCGGGATCTCGCCGCGTGAGGCGCTGGCGATGGACCCGCAGCAGCGGCTGCTGCTGGAGACCTCCTGGGAGGCCTTCGAGCGGGCCGGCATCGACCCCGCCGCGCTGAAGGGCAGCCGTACGGGCGTCTTCGCGGGCGTCATGTACCACGACTACGTCACGGGCGTCGGCATCGGGGACGGTGCCGGAAACGGTGACGAGCTGCCCGAGGGCGTCGAGGGGTACCTCGGCACCGGCAACGCCGGCAGTATCGCCTCGGGCCGGATCGCCTACACCTTCGGGCTGGAGGGTCCGGCGGTCACTGTCGACACGGCCTGCTCGTCCTCGCTGGTCGCACTGCACTGGGCGATTCAGGCGCTGCGCGGCGGTGAGTGCGACATGGCACTGGCCGGCGGTGTGGCCGTCATGGCCACCCCCGAGACGTTCATCGACTTCAGCCGCCAGCGCGGCCTGGCGGAGGACGGCCGCTGCAAGTCGTTTGCGGCGGCTGCGGACGGTACGGGCTGGGCCGAGGGCGCGGGCATGCTGCTGGTGGAGCGGCAGTCGGACGCGGTGCGTAACGGTCACCCGATTCTGGCGGTTGTGCGTGGTTCGGCGGTCAACCAGGACGGTGCGAGCAATGGCCTGACGGCGCCGAATGGTCCGTCTCAGCAGCGCGTCATCCGTGAGGCTCTGGCCGGGGCCGGTCTGACGACGGCGGATGTGGATGCGGTCGAGGCGCACGGTACGGGTACTCGGTTGGGTGACCCGATCGAGGCGCAGGCGCTGCTGGCGACGTACGGCCAGGAGCGACCGGAAGGCCGGCCGCTGCTGCTGGGCTCGATCAAGTCGAACATCGGGCACACGCAGGCCGCGGCCGGTGTCGCCGGTGTGATCAAGATGATCATGGCGATGCGGCATGGAGTGCTGCCCAAGACGCTGCACGTGGATGCGCCGTCGGCCCAGATCGACTGGGAGGCCGGTGACGTCTCCCTGCTGACGGAGGCGTTGGACTGGCCGGAGACCGGGCGTCCGCGCCGTGCGGGTGTCTCGTCGTTCGGTATCAGCGGGACGAATGCGCACACGATCATCGAGCAGCCGCCGGTTCTGGAACCGGCGGAGGAGCCCGTGGCGGGCGGGCTGCTACCGGTGGTGCCGTGGGTGGTCTCGGCGAAGGGCGAGGAGTCTCTGCGGGAGCAGGCGCGCCGGCTCCAGTCCTACGTCCTGGCCTCGCCGGACGTGCGTTCGGTTGATGTCGCGTGGTCGCTGACGGCCGGCAAGGCCTCGTTCGAGGACCGTGCGGCGGTGGTTGCTGCGGACCGCGAGGGTCTGCTGGCCGGTCTTGCGGCGCTGGCGGAGGGTGATTCGGCGGCGGGAGTGGTTGAGGGCTCGCCGGTCGGCGGGAAGGTTGCCTTCCTGTTCACCGGGCAGGGGAGCCAGCGGCTGGGGATGGGGCGCGAGCTGTATGACGCCTACCCGGTGTTCGCTGACGCTCTGGATGCGGTGTGTGAACGGCTGGAACTGCCGCTGAAGGACGTGCTGTTCGGCGCGGACGCGGAACTGCTGGACCAGACGGCGTATACCCAGCCTGCGCTGTTTGCCGTCGAGGTCGCGCTGTTCCGGCTGGTCGAGTCGTGGGGTGCCACGCCCGACTTCGTCGCCGGGCACTCGATCGGCGAGATTGCTGCCGCGCACGTGGCCGGGGTGCTCTCCCTGGAGGATGCGTGTGTGCTGGTGGCGGCTCGTGGTCGTCTGATGCAGGCGCTGCCGGCCGGTGGCGTGATGATCGCTGTGCAGGCGTCGGAGGATGAGGTTCTTCCTCTGCTGACCGACCGGGTGAGCGTTGCGGCCGTCAACGGTCCGCAGTCGGTTGTGGTGGCTGGTGATGAGGACGCGGCGGTCGCGGTTGTAGAGGTCTTCGAGGCGCAGGGCCGGAAGACCAAGCGGCTGACGGTCAGCCACGCGTTCCACTCCCCGCACATGGACGGCATGCTCGACGACTTCCGCCAGGTGGTGGAGGGGCTCACGTACGACGCTCCGCGTATTCCGGTCGTGTCCAACCTGACCGGGGCCCTGGTCTCGGATGAGATGGGTTCGGCGGACTTCTGGGTCCGGCACGTGCGGGAAGCGGTCCGCTTCCTCGACGGTATGCGCGCCCTGGAGGACGCGGGCGTCACGACGTACGTGGAACTCGGCCCGGGTGGCGTGCTCTCGGCCATGGGCCAGGAGTGTGTGAGGGGCGAGGGCGCCGTCTTCGTGCCGGTCATGCGGGCTGGGCGGCCCGAGGCGGAGACGGCGGTTGCCGCGCTGGCTCAGGCCCATGTGCGGGGTGTGGCGGTGGACTGGTCCGCCTTCTTCGCCGGTTCGGGCGCTCGACGGGTGGAGCTGCCGACGTACGCGTTCCAGCGGCAGCGTTACTGGCTGCAGATGACGGGCACGACGCGGAGTGGCGCCGCCGCCGACGAGGTGGACTCCCGCTTCTGGGACGCGGTGGAGCGCGAGGACCTGGAGTCGCTCGCCGCCACTCTGGACATGGACGACGAGGACGCCTGGGGCACGGTCCTGCCGGCCCTGTCGGCGTGGCGCCGTGGCCTGCGGACTCAGTCCGAAGTGGACCGCTGGCGCTACCGAGCGTCGTGGAAGCCGCTGACGGATGTCGACGCTGGTGTGCGGCTGTCGGGTTCGTGGCTGGTGGTCGTGCCTGCCGAGGGTGTGGACGACACGGCTGTCGTGGATGCGCTGGCCGGGCGTGGTGCTGACGTGCGCCGGGTTGTGGTCGAGCCGGGTGCCGATCGGGCTGGTCTGGCCGGTCTGCTGTCGGATGTTGATCCCGTTGCCGGTGTGGTGTCGCTGCTTGCGTTGGATGAGGTTGCTGGGGTTGTTCCGACGGCTGGTCTGGTGCAGGCGTTGGGTGATGCCGGGGTGGAGGCGCCTCTGTGGTGCCTGACTCGTGGTGCGGTGAGTGTGGGTCGCTCGGATCGGTTGGTGTCTGCGGTTCAGGCTCAGGTGTGGGGTCTGGGGCGGGTTGCTGCCTTGGAGGTTCCGCAGCGTTGGGGTGGTCTGGTTGACCTGCCTGAGGTGTGGGATGAGCGAGCCATGGCCCGTCTGGTCGGTGTCCTCGCCGGAACTGATGAGGATCAGGTCGCGGTGCGGTCCTCCGGGGTGTTCGGGCGTCGACTGGTCCGCGCCGCTGCCGGTGGGGATTCTTGGACGCCGTCGGGGACCGTTCTGGTGACCGGTGGTACGGGTGCGCTGGGCAGCCGGGTGGCCCGTTGGCTGGCCGGTGCGGGTGCGGAGCGTCTGGTGCTGACCAGCCGCCGTGGCGCCGATGCTCCGGGTGCTGCTGAGCTGGTGGAGGAGCTGTCCGGGCTGGGTGTGGAGGTGTCGGTCGTCGCGTGCGATGCCGCCGACCGTGATGCTCTGCGGACGCTGCTCGCTGCCGAGGCCGGCACGCTGACGGCGGTGGTGCACACCGCTGGTGTGCTCGATGACGGTGTGCTGGACGCGCTGACGCCGGACCGTTTCGAGACCGTGTTGCGCGCCAAGGCTGCTTCTGCGCTCAACCTGCATGAGCTGACGGTCGAGCTGGGTATCGAGCTTTCCGCCTTCGTGCTGTTCTCTTCGATGAGTGGCATGACCGGTGCGGCCGGTCAGGCCAACTACGCTGCCGCGAACGCCTACCTGGATGCCTTGGCTGAGCAGAGGCGTGCCGCCGGACTCGCGGCTACGTCGCTTGCGTGGGGTCCGTGGGCCGAGGGCGGCATGGCCGCCGATGAGGCGATGGACGCGCGGATGCGGCGTGAGGGGCTGCCTCCGATGGCTCCGGAGACGGCGATGGCCGTCCTGCGGCAGAGCGCCGCCTCATCAGCTGATGCGGTCGTGCTCATTGCGGATGTGGACTGGGCGCGTTTCGCGCCCGCCTTCACTGTTGCTCGTCCCAGCACCCTCTTTGCCGAGCTGCCGGAGACCCAGCCTGCTCGTGTCGAGGCCGCAGGCGATGCCGGTGCGCCGGTCGGCCGACTGGCCGGTCTTGGTGCGGTCGAGCTGGAGCGGGAGCTGCTGGGTCTGGTCCGTACGCATGTTGCGGCCGTTCTCGGGCACGACGGGTCAGAGGCCGTTGGTGCCGAACGGGCTTTCAAGGAGCTGGGGTTCGACTCGCTGACCGCGGTCGAGCTGCGGAACCGGCTCGGCGCGGCGACGGGGGTTCGCCTTCCGGCCACGTTGAT